>JBEEJM010000082.1:0-10641 GCA_041169205.1 Pseudomonadota bacterium
ACCCGTTCAACCCCAATGGCAGCCCCGGCGGGCTGACGGCAGTTACCACCGCAGACGGCCGCTTCACCGCCATGATGCCGCACCCCGAGCGTGTGTTCCGCAACATCCAGATGAGCTGGACGTCGCTGGACCAGAACGAACTGAGCCCCTGGATGGAGCTCTGGCGCAATGCGCGCAAGTGGGTGGGGTAAGCGCCGCTTCAGCTGTCCGCAAGCAGCTCCTGCATCTGCCGTTGGCGCAGGCCTTCAGGCATTTGCAGGGTGGCGCGGTCCCACTGTTCCAACGCAATGACGGTGTCGAGACAGTCTTGCATGATGTGGTGGGACTGGATGGTGCTTTTGGCAATGGCGGCGTGCACCGCTGCATCGTTTTCCGGGTTCGCTGAACACTGCATTTGGTATTGCAGCAGGGAGCGAAGTTTGCGCAACGCATCGGCCACTTGGGCGGGACACGCGCACATATAAATCATGCCCTGCTCGATGATGGAGACCAGCTCAGCCTCGCTATAGCGCTCTTCGTACACCAAATCGGCTTGCATCGGTGTCGGTTGTTCGTTCGAAGTCATGGTGTTGGATCTCCTGTTAGCTTATGCGTTTGGGCAGCTTGGCATGGCAAAAAAAAACGCGGCTATCGGCCGCGTTTTAGGGGTCCTTAACGCAAACCTTACTCGATCTTTGCTTTGGAGCGCAGCTCTTCCTGGTACTTGGTCATTTTCTGCTGTTGCAGTTGCTGGGAAATTTGGGGCTTCACGTCGTCAAACTTGGGCAGCTGTGCATCGCGCACATCTTCCAGGCGAATCACGTGGTAGCCGAACTGGGTCTTCACCGGGGTCTCGGTGGTCTTGCCCTTGGTGAGTCCGGTCAGCGCGTCGGCAAATTCCTTGACGTAGTTGCTGGGGGCAGCCCAATCGAGGTCGCCGCCGTTGGCACCAGAGCCTGGGTCTTTGGACTGTTTCTTGGCAATTGCATCAAATTTTCCGCCTTTTTTCAGCTGGGCAATGATGGCGAGGGCTTCGCTTTCCTTCTCGACCAAAATGTGGCGGGCACGGTATTCCTTGCCGGCATTGGCGGCGGCAAACTTGTCGTATTCGGCCTTTACGTCGGCGTCAGTCACAGGGTTGTTTTTCTGGAACTCGGCAAACAAATCACGAATCAGGATGGACTGACGCGCGAGTTCCATCTGGTTTTTGTAGTCGTCGGTGGCATCCATGCCACGCGCCTGGGCTTCTTGCACAAAAATCTCACGGGCAATGACTTCTTCTTTCAATTGCGCCTGCATTTCGGGCGGAATCTGGCGGCCTGCACGGGCCATTTGCTGGGCCAGTGCTTCCATGCGCGCCTTGGGTACGGGCTTGCCATTGACGATGGCAATGTTTTGGGCCAAGGCGGCGGGCACCAACGCAGCGAGCAAGGCGGCTGCAGCTATAGCGGTCAAGAGTTGCTTTTTCATTCCGTTTCCTTCGGGATTTTCAATTGAATTTCAGGCCTCAATGGCCAGAGCATGCAAACCCTGGTCCATGAAATCTTGCAGTGAATCATACACAAGGCGATGGCGTGCAACCCGGCTTTTGCCCTCAAAAACCGGGCCGGCAATACGCACTCGAAAATGGGTGCCAAAACCGGTGCCGTTGGCACCTGCGTGGCCGGCGTGCTGGCTGCTTTCGTCGATGACCTGCAACAGGGTGGGTTGCAGGCGTTCACGCAGGCGTGCTTCCAGCTGTTCTACGGTGGGGCCGTTGCTCATGGTGTGCCGTCCTCGGGCTTGGGCTCACCCTTGACGTGGGGCGCAATGTAGAGGCCCTGGCAGAGGAGGAACACCAGGGGAAATACATAGCCCCAAATCTTGAAATTGGCCCAGGCGTCTTCGCTGAAATAGGCCGCCACATAGCCGTTGCTAATGGCCATGAAAGCGGTGTAGCCAATCCAGGCGATGTTGAGCTTGTGCCACACCGCGTCGGGCAACTCCAGTTGGCTGCCCAGCATGGCTTTCAGAAAGTTGTGTTTCATGCCCCAGACCGCCACGGCGAGCGCGATGGACATGCCTGCGTACAAGACGGTGGGCTTCCACATGATGAAGCGTTTGTCGTGCAATGCCAGCGTGATACCGCCAAACACCAAAATCATTCCCAAGGTGATTTTTTGTAGCGTGCTGAGTTTTTTGTCTATCCAGTACAGGATGGCCATTTGCGCCACGGTGGCAGCCATTAGCACCGGCGTTGCAAAGTAAATCGCCTCGTCTTTGCCGACGCCAAAAAGGTCGTGTAGCTTGTAGGCCGCGAAAAACAAGGCGATGGGGATGAAGTCGAGGAGTGTTTTCATTCAGGGCTGAAGTGTAGCGAAGCCGAATTCATGCAGTAGCGCAAGCCCGTGTCCGTGGGGCCATCTTCGAAGACATGGCCCAGGTGAGCGCCGCACTGGGCACACACCGTCTCGACACGGCGCATGCCGTGGCTGTGGTCGGTGATTTCCTTGATCGCCCCCGGAATCGCCAGTGAAAAGCTGGGCCAGCCGCAGTGGGCGTCGAACTTGGTGTCGGACTCGAACAGCTTGGCATTGCAGCACATGCAGTGGTAGCTGCCATCGGCCCAGTGGGTTTCGTATTTGCCGCTGAAAGGGCGCTCGGTAGCGGCGTGGCGGGCCACTTGAAAAGCCACAGGCTCTGCGCCTTTGGCCGCGAGCAGGGCTTTCCACTCGTCGTCGGTTTTTTCAATCGGGTAGGGCATGGCTTGGTCTCCAGGGGGGATGGGGGCATTCATGAACTGCAGCTGATGGCGATGCTGCTCGCCCAGTCGGGGGCAAAGTCGGCCAGCGCGGCGTGCTCTGGGTGTTCATCGTACGGGCGCTCCAAAACTTTCAACAAGTCGCGCACCCGCGTGAAATCTTTGCCGCCAGCGGCGCGGATGGCCATCTCACCCAAATGGTTGCGCAGCACGTACTTGGGGTTGGTTTTTAGCATCAAATCAGCCGCAAGCCCCCGTGGATATTGCGCGAGCAGCTCCGAATAGGATAGCAACCAGCGGTCGATTTCATCCCGATTCAGGAACAGATCGCGCACTGAAGGGTCGTCCGTGCGGCGCTCGCGTGCCCAGTGGCTCAGGCGGCGCCAAAAGATGGTGAAGTCCACCCGGTCTGCAGCCAGCAGGGTGAGGATGTCTTCCGTCAGGGTTTTACAGCCTTCCACTGGCTCGGTGAATCCCAGCTTGGCGGACATGCGCTCTGCAAACGCCTGCGGGTAATGCACTTTGAAGGTTTCCAGGGCGGCAATGGCGTACGCTTGTTCGTCGATCAGCGGCAGCATGGCCTGGCCCAGGCAAAACAGGTTCCAGTAGGCCACGTTGGGCTGCTTGTAAAACGCGTAGCGGCCTTGTGTGTCGGAGTGGTTGCAGATGTGCGCGGGGTCGTAGGCATCCAAAAACTGAAACGGCCCGTAATCAATCGTCAGGCCCAGAATGCTCATATTGTCGGTGTTCATCACCCCGTGGCAAAACCCGACCGACTGCCAGTGGGCCACCATGTGGGCGGTGCGCTCGCTTACCGCCGCCAAAAGGGCCGCGTAGGGGTTGCGCCCCCAACGGGCATCGCCCCTGCAGGCGGGATAAAACCGGTCTATTACGTAGTCGGCCAACACCTTCAGCTTGTCGTGTTCGCCGTGGTGACAAAAATGCTCAAAGTGACCGAAGCGGACAAAACTGGGCGCTACACGGGCCACCACTGCCGCAGTTTCTGCGGTTTCGCGGTACACCGGCGCGTCCGATCCGGTGACGCTCAGCGCCCGCGAGGTCGGCACGCCCAAGCCATGCATCGCTTCGCTGCCCAAAAACTCACGAATGCTGCTGCGCAAAACGGCCCGACCATCGCCCCGGCGCGAGTAGGGCGTCGGCCCTGCACCTTTCAGCTGAACTTCTTGCCCCGCCACCTCGCCCAACAAAATGGCGCGGCCATCGCCGAGCTGGCCTGCCCATTGGCCAAACTGGTGGCCGCTGTACACACTGGCCAGCGGGCGCGAGCCGGGGGCTTGTAGGTTGCCGGTCAGTGTCTGTAACCAGCCATCGGTCTGCGTCCAACCCTCGGGCAAACCGATTTGGCGGGCTACTTGCGCGCTGTGCGCAACCCAATAGGGTGCGGGCAATGGTGTCGGCTGCAGGGCGGTGTAGAAGCCGTCGCCCAGCGCCGCAAAACTATGCGACCACGCCAAGTCGGACGCAAAAGCTGCGGCATCAGGTTCTAAAAAAGTCATGGCTGTATTGTCCCGCAACGGACAAATACCGCATCCTTACAGGGCCTTACAACGTGTAGGATAGCCAGCACATAGGAGACAAAAACATGCTCGGTTTAATGCAACAGCACCAGTTGATGATTTCTTCGCTCATCGAATTTGCGGAACGCCACCACAGCGAGGGCGAAGTCGTTTCCCGCCGGGTAGAGGGCGATATTCACCGCTGCACTTACAAAGACATCGCCTTGCGCTCTCGCCAGGTGGCCAACGCACTGAACAAAATGGATTTGTCGTTTAGCGACCGCGTGGCCACACTGGCCTGGAACGGCTATCGCCACCTGGAGCTGTACTTTGGGGTGAGCGGCACCGGCAAGGTGCTGCACACGCTGAACCCGCGTTTGCACCCCGACCAGATCGCCTGGATTGCCAACCACGCCGAAGACCAGGTGGTGTGTTTCGATTTGACCTTTTTGCCCATCATCAAGGCGGTGCAAGGCCGTTGCACCACCGTCAAGCACTGGATTGCGCTGTGCGATGCCGACAAATTGCCCGCCGACTCGGGCATCCCCGGCCTGCAAAGCTACGAGGCATGGATTGGCGCAGAGTCTTCCGATTTGGTCTGGCCCGAGTTTGACGAAAACTCGGCCTCCAGCATGTGCTACACCAGCGGAACCACGGGCAATCCCAAGGCCGCTCTGTACAGCCACCGCTCGACCATGCTCCATGCGCTGGCAGGTGCATTGCCCGATGGTTTGAGTATGAGCGCCCGCGACTGCGTGTTGCCGGTGGTCCCCATGTTCCACGTCAACGCCTGGGGCCTGCCCTATTCGGCCGCCATGACGGGTGCCAAGCTGGTGTTCCCCGGCCCGGCCATGGACGGCAAGTCGATTTACGACCTGATCGAAACCGAAAAAGTGAGCTTTGCCGCCGGTGTACCTACAGTGTGGCAAATGATGCTCGGCCATATGCAGGCGGGTGGGCTGAAGTTCTCCACCCTCAAGCGCACCGTGATTGGCGGCTCGGCCTGCCCGCCCGCCATGATCACCGCCTTTAACGACCATTACGGCGTCGAAGTGCTGCATGCCTGGGGCATGACCGAAATGTCGCCGCTGGGCACAGTGTGCACGCTGAAAAACAAACATCTGCCGATGAACTCCGACGACAAGATGAAGGTCCGCCTCAAGCAGGGCCGTGGCATTTTTGGTGTGGACATGAAAATCGTCAGCGAAGACGGCAAAGAGTTGCCGTGGGACGGCAAAGCCTATGGCGACTTGCTGGTCAAAGGCCCGTGGATCGTTAGCGATTACTACAAAGGCGAAGGCGGTTCGCCGCTGGTGGATGGCTGGTTCCCCACCGGTGACGTGGCCACCATTGACCCCGATGGCTACATGCAAATTACCGACCGCAGCAAAGACGTGATCAAGTCGGGGGGTGAATGGATCAGCTCCATCGACGTCGAAAACGTCGCCATGGCGCACCCCGCTGTGGCCATGGCCGCCTGCATCGGCATGAAGCACCCCAAGTGGGACGAGCGCCCCATCATTGCCGTGGTCAAAAAGCCCGGCAGCGAAGTCACCCGTGACGAGTTGATTGCGTTTTACGAAGGCAAGACCGCCAAGTGGCAGATCCCCGACGACGTGGTGTTTGTCGATGCCATTCCGCTGGGTGCCACCGGCAAGATGCAAAAGGTAAGGCTGCGCGAGTTGCTGCACGACTACAAGCTGCCCGGCACCTGAAAGACAGGCAGTCACATTGGTGATAAGCGCAAGGGGAAACCCTTGCGCATACAGCGTAGAAAAGCTTGTACGCTGTATGCGCTTCAGTCAATTTAGGAAACAACCCATGAAATTTGCGATCAAACTTGTAGCAGCTACCGCCATTCTTGCCTGTGCACACGGCGCATTCGCCCAAAAAGGCGAGACCGTCAAATTGGTTCGCATCGATCCATTGACAGGATTGCTGGGCCCCGTGGGCGTGAATCAGGACAAGAGTTACAAGTTTTTGGCCGAAAAATTCAGTGGTGCGGGTAATCCTGCCGGTGTGAAGTTTGAGTTCAGCACCATAGACAACAAACTCAGCCCCACGGAAAGTCTGAATGCGTTGAAGGCGGCCATTGACAGTGGCGTGCGTTACATCGTTCAAGGCAACGGTTCTTCTGTTGCGCTCGCCCTGTCCGATGCCGTTGCCAAACACAACGAACGCAACCCAGGCAAAGAGGTGGTGTACCTCAACGACTCCGCTGTGGACCCTGATTTGACCAACAGCAAATGCAGCTACTGGCACTTCCGCTTTGATGCAGACACCTCTATGAAGATGGAGGGCATGTCCAGCTTCATCATGGACCAGAAAGATGTAAAAAAGGTCTACATCTTGGGCCAGAACTATTCCCACGGTGTGCAGGTGGCCAAGTTCACCAAAGAAACCTTTGCCCGCAAGCGTCCAGACATACAAATCGTCGGCGAAGACCTACACCCACTCGCACAAGTGCGTGACTTTGCACCCTACATTGCCAAGATCAAGGCTTCAGGTGCCGACACGGTGGTCACTGGCAACTGGGGCTCTGACCTCTCTCTGTTCATCAAGGCGGCCAACGAGGGGGGCTATACCGGCAAGTTTTTCACTTACTACATGGCGGGTGAAGGCACCCCCACTGCCGTTGGGACCAATGGCGAAGGCCGGGTATTCCAGGTTGCCGTGGGCCACAGCAATATGGGTGGCCAGATGGAAAAGTGGGCTAAAGAGTTCAACGCAAAATACAACGACGATCTGACCAGTGTGCAGTTCGCCCATGTCTTTGAAATGCTGGGTGCCGCCATGGCCAACGCCAAGTCAACCGACCCCGTCAAAGTGGCTGCCGCGCTGGAAGGTCTGAAGACCAAAGGCTTCAATGGCGAGATTGAAATGCGCAAGACCGACCACCAGCTACAGCAGCCCCTGTACGTTTCTGTGTGGAAGAAGGTCGATCAGAAATTCCCCTACAACATGGAAAAAACCGGAATGACTCTGGCCATGGTGAAGGAATACCCCAACTACGTGTCCAGCACGCCAACCAGCTGCCAGATGAAGCGCCCTTAATCCCAGCGGGTTAGTTGCGAAGCCCGAACGCGTACATCGGTTCGGGCTCTTCTATTTCTACGATTCACAGAAGACAGAAGGTACGCCACCTATGGAGTTTTTCATCATCTCGATGCTTAACGGTCTGAGCTACGGTTTGTTGCTGTTTATGTTGAGTTCTGGTTTGACACTGATTTTTAGCATGATGGGCGTGCTGAATTTCGCGCACGCCAGCTTCTACATGGTGGGTGCGTATGTGGGTTACACCGTTTCACAGCTGGCGGGCTTCTGGCCTGCTTTGGTAATTGCACCACTCATCGTGGGTGCCTTGGGTGCGCTATTTGAGCGTATTTGCCTGCGCCGGGTGCACAAGTTCGGGCATGTGCCTGAGTTGCTTATTACGTTTGGCTTGTCTTACGTGCTGCTGGAATTGGTGCAACTGATTTGGGGCCGCATTGCGCTGGAGTTTCACCCACCGACGATGTTGCAAGGCCCAGCATTTACTTTGATCAACCACGCAGCCAAGGGCTTAAGTGTGATGTGGGGTGCTGCGCCTGCCGAGATGTGCAGCGCGGTGGATGTTGCTATCCGTGTGGTGTGCTCTCCGTTCCCCGCCACACGCGGATTCATGATGCTGGTAGCGCTCATCATGCTGGCCTCGGTATGGTTGCTGCTGACCCGTACCCGCATCGGCTTGGTCATTCAAGCGGCGCTGACGCACCCCGACATGGTGGAGTCATTGGGCCACAACGTGCCCCGCGTTTTCATGCTGGTGTTTGGTGCAGGTGCAGCATTGGCTGGCTTGGCCGGAGTAATTGGCGGCAGCACCTTTTTGACCGAACCTGCCATGGCAGCCACCGTGGGCTCTATTATTTTTGTGGTGGTGGTGGTCGGCGGCATGGGCTCGCTCACTGGCGCATTTCTGGCGTCGGTGCTGATTGGTGTGATTCAAACCTTTGCTGTGGCATTTGACTACTCGGTTGGCACACTGGCCCAGCAGCTGGGCGTGCAACTCAGCGCATCAACCAGCGGCAACACACTGGTCAAACTCACACTGTCTCAAGTGGCCCCGATCCTGCCTTACTTGTTCCTGGTGCTCATATTGATATTCAGACCCAAAGGGTTGCTGGGTACGCGGGAAGGTTAACCATGTCAAAAACATTCGCCAATTTCAATACCGGCCGCTGGTTGGTCTGGGGCCTGTTTGCTATTCCGCTCGTCGTCGCACCCATGGTGTTCAAAAGCGGTTTAGGCGTCACCGTGTTGTCCCAAATGGGCATCGCCATCATTGCCTGCCTGTCGTACAACATGCTGCTGGGGCAGGGCGGCATGCTGAGTTTTGGACATGCCGTGTACACCGGCTTGGGTTCGTTTGTCGCCATCCACGCGTTGAACAACATCTCGTCCGGCGCACTGGGCATTCCCGTGTCCGCTGTGCCACTGGTGGGTGGGTTGGCGGGCATGGGTTTTGCCGTGTTGTTTGGGTACGTGACCACGCGCAAGGCGGGCACCACTTTTGCCATGATTACCCTGGGCCTGGCAGAACTGGTGTTTGCCATGTCGCTGATGGTTCCCGAGTTTTTCGGGGGCGAGGGCGGCGTGTCGGGCAACCGGGTCACCGGTAACGCGGTCATGGGCATTACCTTCGGCCCCGCAGTGCAGGTGTACTACCTGATTGCCATTTACACATTCCTGTCGGTCGCTGCCATGTTCGCTTTTACTGGCACGCCATTGGGGCGCATGTTGAATGCTGTGCGTGACAACCCCGAGCGCGTCGAATTCATCGGCTACAACCCGCAAAAGGTGCGCTACCTGGCGTTCATCATTGCGGGTTTTTTTGCCGGCATTTCGGGTGGTCTGGCCGCTTTAAATTTTGAAATTGTGACTGCCGAAGTGGTGGGCGCAGGGCGCTCGGGCGCCTACCTGCTGTTTACCTTTTTGGGCGGTGCTACCTTTTTCTTCGGCCCCATCATCGGCGCGGTTCTGATGGTGCTGGCATTTGTACTGCTGAGCGAGTTCACCAAAGCCTGGCTGTTGTATCTTGGCTTGGTGTTTCTGTTGATGGTGATGTACGCGCCTGGTGGTGTTGCCAGCCTCATCATGATGAATCTGCGCGTAGCCAAGTTTGGCAAACTGCGCACGCTGTGGGTGAGCTACCTGGGCTTGGGTGGCACTGCGTTGGTAACCCTGGCAGGAGCCGCCACCATGATCGAAATGATTTACCACCGCCAAATGAATGCCGCATCGGGCTCTGAGCTGCACTTTATGGGCATGAGCCTGGATTCGGCGGGCGTGAATAGTTGGTTTGGCGCAGCGTTTGCATTGGTTACCGGGTTGGGCTTGTTTGAGTTGTGTCGCCGCGAATTTGCCAAACAATGGGGGCGCATTCAAGAAGATATTGAAAAGCACATGGCCCAGGAGGACGTGCAATGAACAGCACATTAGGCGATGCGCCTTACGCTTTGGAGTTGCGCGATCTGCGTAAAAGCTTTGGCAAAACCGACATTATTCGCGGCATTAATTTGGCGATAAAAGCGGGCGAACGCATCGCCATCATCGGCCCCAACGGTGCCGGCAAGTCCACGCTGTTCAACCTGATCAGCGGACGGTTTGAGCCCACCAGTGGCGATGTGATGCTGCATGGCAACCGCATCAATGGCTTGAAGCCTTTTGAGATCAACCGCAAAGGCTTGTCGCGCAGCTTTCAAATCACCAATATTTTTCCCAAGCTCAGCGTGTTCGAAAACCTGCGCTGCAGCGTGCTGTGGAGCCTGGGCTACAAATACACGTTTCTCAAGTTCCTGAGCAAGCTGCACGACGCCAACGAACGGGCCGAAGAACTCATGCGCATGATCCAGCTCGACCGCAAGCGCGACGTGCTGGCCATGAACCTCACCTACGCCGAACAGCGCGCACTCGAAATTGGCATCACCATCGGTGGCGGAGCCAGCGTCATCTTGCTAGACGAGCCCACGGCCGGCATGAGCACGAGCGAAACCACCCGATTTATCGCCCTGATCAAACAAGTCACTGAGGGCAAAACCCTGCTCACTGTGGAGCACGATATGGGCGTGGTGTTTGGTTTGGCCGACAAGATTGCAGTTGTGGTTTACGGCGAAGTACTGGCCTTTGACACCCCTGAAGCGGTGCGCGCCAATGCACGGGTTCAAGAGGCCTATTTGGGTTCATCGGTGGCCGACGCCCAGGCGGAGGGGCACTGACTATGTTGAAAGTTACCAATCTGCACGCCTACTACGGCAAGAGCCACGTCCTGCATGGCGTCGACATGCACGTGGGAGAGGGCGAAATCGTGTCGCTGCTGGGCCGCAATGGCTCGGGCCGATCCACCACCGCCAAAGCCATCATGGGCAT
>JBEEJM010000083.1:0-9659 GCA_041169205.1 Pseudomonadota bacterium
GCAGGCGGGCAAATCTTCCAGCAATTTGTCCAGCACGCCAAACTCGTTATTCACTTCAATGCGCAGGGCCTGAAAGGTGCGCTGCAAAACTTTTTTGGTTTCAGCCAGGCGCTCGTCGGCGGGCAATTTACGCGGGTACGCGGCTTCCATCGTGGCGCGCACCAGGTCGGCCAGTTGCACCGTCGTTTCCAGATACTGGCCTTGCAGGGCCGCCGCCAATTCCACGGCATAGGGCTCGTCGGAGTTATCGGTGAGCAAATCGCGCAACTGGTGTCGAGTAACCGACAGCAGCAGTTCGCTGGCCGATTGGCCGCTGGTGGGGTCCAAGCGCAGATCTAACGGGCCATCGGCCCGAAAGCTAAAGCCACGCGCCGGGTTGTCTATCTGCATGGACGACACGCCCAGATCAGCCAACACAAAGTCAAAGCCGCCATCGGTTTGGGGCAACAGGGTGGCGAGTTCGCTGAAGTTGCTGCGGTGCACGATGAGTGCGGCTTCGTCAAAACCCAGGGCCCGCAGGCGTGCGGTGGTGCGGGGCAGCTCGATCGGGTCCACATCCATGCCAAACATGCGTCCACCGGGCAGCACGCGGGCCAGCAGCGCCTGCGTGTGGCCGCCGTAGCCCAGGGTGACATCCAGCCCGGTTTCGCCAGGCTGCGGGTTCAGGTGCGCCAGAATTTCATCAACACAGATAGAGCGATGCATGCCCGCAGGCGTTTGCCCGCGCTGCATGACTTTTTCGATCTCGGCCGCGTGGCGAACCGGGTCTAGCTCTTTGTATTTGTCTTCAAACTGGCGCGGGTGGGTGCCAACGTAACGCACGCGGCGCTTGTGGGGAGGAGACGCGTCGTCGGTCATGCGCCTAAATGCTGCGCGTACTGCTGCTTCACACCCGCCACGGCTGCAGCGTCTAGACGGTTGCCGTAACGCGACACCACCTGGCCTGCGGCTTGGTTGGCCAGCCATGCCGCTTGGGCGTGGCTGTTGCCTTGGGTAACCGCGTACAAAAACGCACCGGCAAACATGTCACCCGCACCGTTGGTGTCCACGGCCTTCACTTGCGCGGCGGGTACTTCCGTTTGCGTGCCGGCTTCAATCACGATGCAGCCTTTGGCGCTGCGGGTCAGGCACACCACGCGGGCGAGTTTGGCTATCTTGGCGGTGATGGTGGCCAGGTCTTGGCTGTCGCACCACACTTGCGCTTCTTCTTCGTTACAAAACAGGTAGTCCAGATCGCCCTGCTCTGCGCCACCCACCATGGCCTCCAGGCCGGGGCGGCAGAAGTTGATCATGCTCATGTCGCTCAGCGTGGCGGCCAGCTTGACGCCCGCTTCTTTGGCAATGGCACGGCCTTGAATGGCAGCGTCCAGCCCGGTAGGCGACGCACTCAAATAGCCTTCCATGTAGTAGACCTTGGATTTGGCAATGTCTTTGGGCTGCAAGGCAGTGTGGTCAATGTCGGCCGTGGCACCCAAAAAGGTGCTCATGCTGCGCTCGGCATCGGGGGTGACCATGACCATGCACTGGCCGGTTTGGCCCGTGGGTGACTTCATGTGGTTCAGGTTGGACGACACGCCGTTGGCGTTGAGGTCTTCGCGGTAGAACGCACCCAGCTCATCGTCAGCCACCCGGCACGAATAGAAAGCCTTGCCGCCCAACTGGGCCAGGGCCACCACAGTGTTGCCCGCAGAGCCACCGCCGGTGCGGCGCGCGTGCAAGCCCTGCACACCCGCCAGCAGCGCAGCGCGGCGCTCGGCGTCTATCAGTGTCATGTGGCGTTTTTCAACAGCCATGGATTGCAGCTGGGCGTCGGTGACTTCGTATTCAGAATCCACCAGGGCGTTGCCAATGGCATAAAGGTCGTAATGGGACATGGAGGCGGGGTACTTCTTAACTTATTGTTCAACGAAGGCACGTTCAACCACGTAGTCGCCCGGGGTCGTAGTGCTGCCTTCTTTGAAGCCCTTGGCCTCCAGAATGGCACGCATGTCTTTGTTCAGGCCGGGGCTGCCGCAAATCATGATGCGGTCGCGGTCGGGGTTGAGCTTTGGCAAGCCCAAGTCGCTGCACAGTTTTTCAGATTCCATCAGCGTGGTAATGCGGCCCTGGTGCTCAAACGCCTCACGGGTCACCGTGGGGTAGTACAGCAACTGGTTGGTCACCAGCTCACCCAGGAACTCGTGCTTGGGCAGCTCGTCGCGCAGGTACGCGTGGTAGGCCAGCTCGGAGACTTCGCGCACGCCGTGCACCAGAATCACTTTTTCATAGTGTTCGTAGGTCTCGGGGTCACGGATGATGCTCAGGAACGGTGCCACACCGGTACCGCTGCCCAGCAAGTACAGGTTTTTGCCTGGCAGCAGGTAGTCAATCAGCAGCGTGCCGGTAGGCTTTCTACCGACCACAATCTTGTCGCCCACCTTAATGTGTTGCAGCCGCGACGTGAGCGGGCCGTCTTGCACCTTGATGCTCAAAAACTCGAGGTGGTCTTCGTAGTTGGCGCTGACGATGCTGTACGCGCGCAGCAGCGGTTTGCCATCAATGCGCAAGCCGATCATGGTGAAATGACCGTTCGAAAAGCGCAATGCTTGGTCACGCGTCGTCTTGAAGCTGAACAATCGGTCAGTCCAATGGTGGACGCTGGTTACGGTTTCTTCCAAAAATGCACTCATCGCGGGCCTTGCAAAGTTTCAAAAATAGCGGTTTGGGACAGCCCTCTAGTGTAAGGCCCCGCACAAATTCTGCGATCATTGCCCCATGCCCAGCGCGCCCCTGCCCGAATCCTCGCAATTATTGGTGGCCTGCCTGTGTGCCGACTGGTGCGGCACTTGCCGCGACTACCAGCCGCTGTTCGCCCAATTGCAGCAGGATTTCCCACAGGCCAAGCTGCTTTGGATTGACATTGAAGACCAGGCTGACCTGGTGGACCCGGTCGAAGTCGACAACTTCCCGACTCTGCTGATCGCCGCGCAGGGCGAAGCGCTGTTCTTTGGCACGGTGACGCCGCACCTGGAGACGCTGCGCAGGCTGATTCAGTCGCACCTGAATTCAGATACACCACCTGCGCCCCACCTAGCCGATGCATCGGCATTGGCGCAACGCTTGCGCGCCCTCCCCTAGCCCGAGTGCATCCACCAGGCTTCACCCAACTGCTCTTGCAGCCAGGCCACAAAGCCGCTGACTTTGGCAGGCACCAACAGGGGCGAGGAATACACCGCGTGAATCTCTTGCGCAGGCAGGCTCCAGTCTTCCAGAATAGACACCAGAGACCCGTTGTTCAGCGATTCCTGGGCGACATACCGGGGTAGAGCGGCCACCCCCATGCCGTGGCGGGCGGCCATCAGCAAGGCGGACAGGTTGTTCGAGCGCAAAGGCCCTTTCATGGGCACCGTGATCACGCCCCCCTTGACCCCGGTGAAGTGCCAGCGGGCATCGCCCTGCACCGTGCTGTAGATCAGCGCGGCGTGGTTGCGCAGGTCGGCAGGCTTGGCGGGCGTACCCGCATCCTTCAAATAGGACGCTGACGCCACCACCACCCAAGGGTTGACGCCCAAATACCGCGCACCCAGCGACGAGTCCACCAGCGGTCCCATACGAATGGCCACATCAATGCCCTGCTCCACCAGGCTCACCACGCGGTCTTCGCAGTTCAATTCGATCTGAATTTTGGGGTGCAGCTGCATAAAGCGCATCACCAGCGGCACCAGTACGCGCCGCCCAAACGCCACCGAGGTGGAGATGCGCAGGCCACCGCGCACCTGCGATTGCATCAGCGCGGCAACCGTTTCGGCCTCGTCCATATGGTGGGCAATGAGCTTGCATTTGTCGTAATACACCGCACCCACTTCGGTGGGGGTGACGCCGCGGGTCGAGCGGTGCAGCAGGCGGGCCCCCAACTGCTGTTCCAGCAAAGCCACCATCTTGGTGACTGCGGGCTGCCCAATGCCCATGTCGACAGCAGCCTTGCTGAACGAGCCCAAATCGACCACGCGAATGAAAAGCCGTACGGCCTGTAAACGATCCATGCCCACAGTAAACCACAGACCAGCCTCTCGTTGGTAGCCCATTTATTCCAAGCTGGAATAAGCGTAATGCATGCCAGCGCACTTCCGCAAACCCAGCCGCAGAGCGACTATGGCCCTGCGTGAATAACAAGTTCAACTGGAGTTAACAATGGCAAAAATGAAGGCCGCCATGGCCGCCGTTTTGGTAATGGAAAAAGAAGGCGTGTCGCAGGCCTTTGGTGTGCCCGGTGCGGCCATCAACCCGCTGTATGCCGCCCTGCGCGAGCACCAGGGCATTGCCCACATTTTGGCGCGGCACGTGGAAGGTGCGTCGCACATGGCCGAGGGTTACACCCGCGCCAAGGCAGGCAACATCGGTGTGTGCATCGGCACCTCGGGCCCGGCGGGCACCGACATGATCACCGGCTTGTATTCGGCCAGCGCCGACTCCATTCCCATTTTGTGCATCACCGGCCAGGCACCCCGCGCACGCCTGCACAAGGAAGACTTTCAGGCGGTGGACATCGTCACCATTGCCAAGCCCGTGACCAAGTGGGCCACCATTGTGATGGAGCCAGCCCAGGTACCCCGCGCGTTTCAGCAGGCCTTTCACCTGATGCGCTCGGGCCGGCCAGGCCCGGTGCTGATCGACCTCCCCTTTGACGTGCAAATGGCCGAGATCGAATTTGACATCGACACCTACGAACCCCTGTCTGTCTACAAGCCCACGGCTTCGCGCAAGCAGATCGACAAAGCGCTGGACATGCTGGCGTTGGCCGAGCGCCCGCTGATCGTGGCCGGTGGTGGCATCATCAACGCCGATGCGTCTGACTTGCTGGTGGAGTTTGCCGACATCACGGGCATTCCGGTCATCCCCACGCTGATGGGCTGGGGCAGCATCCCCGACGATCACCCGCTGATGGCCGGGATGTGCGGGCTGCAAACCAGCCACCGCTATGGCAATGCCACCCTGTTGGCCAGTGATTTTGTTCTGGGCATTGGTAACCGCTGGGCCAATCGCCACACCGGTTCGCCCGAGGTGTACTGCAAGGGCCGCAAGTTCATCCACGTCGACATTGAGCCGACGCAGATTGGCCGCGTGTTTGCACCCGATTACGGCATCGTCTCGGATGCCAAGGCCGCATTGGCGATGTTTGTCGAAGTGGCGCGCGAACGCCAAGCCGCTGGCACCTTGCCCAACCGCAGCGCATGGGCGGGTGAATGCGCCGCACGCAAGCGCTCGGTGGAGTACTTGCGCAAGACCAATTTCGAGAACGTGCCTATGAAGCCGCAGCGTGTGTACCAGTGCATGAACAACGCCTTTGGTCGCGACACCACCTACATCAGCACCATCGGTCTGTCGCAAATCGCTGGCGCGCAGTTTTTGCATGTCTACCACCCGCGCAACTGGATCAACTGCGGTCAGGCCGGGCCCTTGGGCTGGACCATCCCCGCCGCGCTGGGCGTGCGTGCGGCCAATCCGACAGGCCGCGTGGTGGCGCTGTCTGGCGACTACGACTTCCAGTTCATGATCGAAGAACTGGCTGTAGGCGCACAGTTCAAGCTGCCCTACATCCACATGGTGGTCAATAACAGCTACCTGGGTCTCATTCGCCAATCCCAGCGAGGCTTCAGCATGGACTATTGCGTGCAGTTGGGGTTCGACAACATCAACCTGCCCGCCGATGCGCCCACGCAAAGCTACGGGGTGGACCACATGCAAGTCGTGCAGGGGCTGGGTTGCAAGGGCATTCGGGTACACCGCCCCGAAGAACTCGCACCGGCCATCGCCCAAGCCGATCGGTGGATGGCCGAGTTTCAGGTGCCGGTGGTGATTGAGGTGATGCTCGAGCGCGTGACCAATATCGCCATGGGCACCGAGATTGACAATATCACCGAGTTCGAAGACTTGGCGCAGGGCAGCACAGATGCGCCCACCGCAATCGCCATGCTCGACTAAACTTTTCCACACCATCTGGAGTTCACCACACCATGCCCCGTTTTGCCGCCAACCTCACCATGCTGTTCACCGAGGTCCCCTTTCTCGACCGCTTCGAACGCGCTGCCCTGTCAGGGTTCAGGGCGGTGGAGTTCCTCTTCCCCTACGCCTTTGCCGCGGAAGACATCAAAGCCCGGCTCGATGCCAATGGCCTGCAGCTGGTGCTGCACAACCTGCCCGCCGGTAACTGGGACCTCGGCGAGCGTGGCATTGCCTGCCACCCCGACCGCGTGGACGAGTTCCGCGCGGGCGTGGCCACGGCTATCCGCTATGCGAAAGTTCTGGGAGTGAAACAGCTCAACTGCCTGGCGGGCAAGGTACCGGCCGGTGTCGGCGGCACACAGCTGCGCGAGACCTTGGTGGCCAACCTGCGCTTTGCTGCGGCCGAACTCAAGACAGCGGGCCTGCGGCTGCTGATCGAGCCCATCAACCACTTTGACATTCCCGGCTTTTACCTGACCCGCACCGAGCAGGCGCTGGAGATTTTGGATGAGGTCGGTGCGGACAACGCCTTTGTGCAGTACGACATTTACCACGCGCAGCGCATGGAAGGTGAGCTTGCCGCCACTCTGCAAAAACACCTGGCGCGCATCGGCCACATTCAGCTGGCCGACAACCCGGGACGCAACGAACCGGGCACTGGCGAGATCAACTACCGCTTTTTGTTCAAACACTTGGACCGCATTGGCTACACGGGCTGGATTGGCTGCGAATACAAGCCTGCCACCACCACCGAAGCCGGATTAGGATGGATCACACAATGACTTTTAAACCTCTGAACATCGGCTTCGTGGGTCTGGGCATCATGGGCGCACCCATGGCAGGCCATTTGCTCAAAGCCGGGCACCCGCTTTTTGTGCACACGCGAGGCAAAGTACCCGAGGCGATTGCCACCAGCCGCGCCACCCAGTGCGTCACCGCCCGCGGTGTGGCCGAGCGGGCCGACATCGTGTTCATGATGGTGCCCGACACCCCGGATGTAGAGGCCGCTCTGTTTGCCGAGAACGGCATCGCGGCAGGCCTCTGCACAGGAAAAACGGTGGTGGACATGAGCTCCATTTCTCCGATTGCCACCAAGACTTTTGCGCAAAAAATCAGTGCCCTGGGTTGCGATTATTTGGACGCACCCGTCTCTGGCGGCGAAGTGGGCGCCAAGAACGCCACCCTGTCCATCATGGTGGGCGGGCCCGACGCGGTGTTTGAGCGGGTCAAGCCGCTGTTCGAGTTGATGGGCAAAAACATCACGCTGGTGGGCGGCAACGGCGACGGGCAAACCGCCAAGGTGGCCAACCAAATCATCGTGGCGCTCAACATTGAAGCCGTGGCCGAAGCCCTGTTGTTTGCAGCCCGCGCGGGCGCAGACCCGGCCCGTGTGCGCCAGGCGCTGATGGGCGGTTTTGCGTCATCCAAGATTTTGGAAGTGCATGGCGAGCGCATGGTCAAGCGCACCTTTGATCCGGGCTTTCGCATTGCCCTGCACCAGAAAGACCTGAACCTGGCCCTCAGCAGCGCGCGCGCCTTGGGTGTGTCGCTGCCCAATACGGCCATGGCCCAAGAACTTTTCAACTCCTGCGTGGCCCACGGGGGTGCTGCGTGGGACCATTCTGCGATGGTGCGTGCGTTGGAAAAAATGGCCAATTTCGAGATTGGCCAAACACCCCACTAAACTCGACTGCATTCAAGCACGCCCACGCGAGACCCACCTATGCCTACCTCCGCAGCCAAGCAATCCGCGCGCGACCTGTTGCGCCGCATGTTTGACGCCGCCGTTGCCAGCGCCCAACCCGCGCTTTGCATCCCTGCCCACCTGCCAACGCCTGCGCAGATCGGTAAGGGGCGGTTGGTGGTCATCGGCGCGGGCAAGGCTTCGGCCGCCATGGCCCAGGCCGTGGAGCAGCACTGGCCGGGGCCTCTGTCCGGGCTGGTGGTCACCCGCTATGGCTATGCCGTGCCGTGCGAGCGCATCACCATTGTGGAAGCTGCCCACCCGGTGCCCGACGCGGCCGGCCTGGCAGCAGCCCAACGCATGCTTGAGGTGGTGCAAGGCCTGACAAAGGACGACTGGGTGCTGTGCCTCATCTCGGGCGGCGGCTCGTCGCTGCTGCCCTTGCCGCTGCCAGGCCTGACGCTGGAACACAAGCAGGCGGTCAGCCGTGCCTTGCTGGCTTCCGGTGCGACCATCAGCGAAATGAACTGTGTGCGCCGCCACCTGTCTGCCATCAAGGGTGGGCGTTTGGCGGCCGCCTGTCATCCGGCACAGGTGCTCACGCTGTTGATTTCTGACGTGCCGGGCGACAACCCGATGGACATTGCGTCCGGCCCCACCGTGGCCGACCCGACCACCTGCCAAGACGCGCTGGACATTGTCAAACGCTACGGCATTGCCTTGCCCAAACCCGTGCGCGACGTACTGGAATCGGGCCAGGGTGAATCCATCAAACCGAGTGACAAACGACTGCGAGGCACCCAGGTGCGCACCATCGCCGCACCGCAAATGGCGCTAGAGGCCGCTGCAGCGGTAGCCCGGGCTGCAGGGTATGCGCCCTACATCTTGGGCGACGCACTAGAAGGTGAAGCACGCGACGTGGGCAAAGTGCTGGCCGGCATGGCACTACAGGTGGCCAACCGGGGCCAGCCCATGCAAACGCCCTGCGTGCTGCTGTCGGGTGGCGAAACCACCGTCACGATTCGCGGCAAGGGTGTGGGTGGGCGCAATGTGGAATGCCTGCTGTCCATGGGCATTGCGCTGGGCGGCCATGCGCGTATCTACGCGCTGGCGGGCGATACCGATGGGGTAGACGGTCAGGCGGAAATTGCGGGGGCAATCATCGGGCCCGACTCGCTCACGCGGGCGCATGCGCTGGGCATCAAGCCCTTTGACGCGCTGGGCAACAACGATGGCCACGGTTTTTTTGTCGCACTGGGCGACGCCGTGATCACCGGGCCGACGTTGACCAATGTGAATGACTTTCGCGCCATTCTGATCACAACTTAGCGGTCACCCAGGCTTGCACGCTGGCCAGCGCGCCAGCCAGCTTGGCGGGCTCCGTGCCACCGGCCATGGCCATGTCGGCCTTGCCGCCACCTTTGCCACCCACTTGCGCAGCCAGGTAGTTGACCAGCTCACCCGCCTTGACTTTGCCCGTGGTGTCGGTAGTCACGCCCACTGCCAGTTGCACCTTGTCACCATCCACGGTGGCCAGCACGATCACGGCCGTCTTGAGCTTGTCCTTGAGCTTGTCCATGGTCTCGCGCAGAGTTTTGGCATCTGCGCCATCGAGCTTGGCGGCCAGCAACTTCACGCCGTTGATCTCGATGGCGCTGGTCACCAGCTCATCGCCTTGGGCAGAGGCCAGCTTGCCTTTGAGCGCAGAAATTTCCTTTTCCAACGCCTTCACATGGTCAACCATCTGGTGCAAACGGCCACCCAGCTCAGCCACCGGGGCTTTCAGTGTGGCAGCGGCTGCACCCACGGTGTCTTCCAGGTCTTGCAAGTAAGCCAATGCGTTGCTGCCGGTCACCGCCTCGATACGGCGCACCCCCGCAGCCACACCGCCCTCGCCCACCACCTTGAACAGGCCAATGTCACCGGTGCGCTGCACATGGGTGCCACCACAGAGTTCGCGGCTGGAGCCGATGTCTAGCACGCGCACGGTCTC
>JBEEJM010000084.1:0-18326 GCA_041169205.1 Pseudomonadota bacterium
TACCGGGGAAAGGCAGTGTGCAAGAGCCCGGCACCATGGGCGTAGCACCCGGCAGCGGAGTGATCATGTGACCACCCGTTTCGGGTTGCCAGAAGGTATCCACGATGGGGCACTTGCTGCCACCCACGTGCTTGTAATACCACTCCCACGCAGCAGGGTTGATAGGCTCGCCCACCGAACCCAGCAAACGCAGAGAGGTGAGGTCGTAGCTCTTGGGGTGCACGGCATCGTTGGCTTCTGCAGCTTTGATGAGTGAACGGATGGCTGTAGGTGCGGTGTAAAACACGGTGCACTTGTGGTCTTGAATCATCTTCCAGAAGCGGCCAGCATCTGGGAATGTAGGCACGCCTTCAAACACGATCTCAGTGCCGCCTAAAGCCAGGGGGCCATAGGTAATGTAGGTGTGGCCAGTAACCCAACCAATATCGGCTGTGCACCAAAAAACGTCGTCAGACTTCAAATCAAAGGTCCACTTGGTGGTCAGTGCTGCGTGCAGCAAATAGCCGCCTGTGGAATGCTGCACACCCTTGGGCTTGCCGGTGGAGCCTGATGTGTACAACAAAAACAAGGGGTGCTCTGCCTCAACCCACTCTGGCTCACAGGTGGTGCTTTGGCCCGCCACCAGATCTTCCATCCACTGGTCGCGGCCTGCAGTCATAGCGATGGCGGAACCACTGCGCTTAACCACCAGCACGTTTTTAACGCTGTCGCAACCACCCAACGTCAGGGCTTCGTCTACGATGGATTTCAAAGGCAATTGCTTGCCGCCGCGCACCTGGTGGTCAGCGGTAATGACTGCCACAGCACCTGTGTCTTCAATACGGTCGCGCAACGACTGGGCCGAAAAGCCACCGAACACCACCGAGTGGGTAGCGCCAATACGGGCGCAGGCCTGCATGGCTGCCACGCCGTCTATCGACATCGAAATGTAGATAACCACACGGTCACCCTTTTTGATGCCGATAGACCGTAATCCATTGGCGATCTGGCTGGTTTTGGTCAGCAGGTCTTTGTAGCTGATCTTGGTGACTTCGCCGCCGTCGGCTTCGAAGATGATGGCGGTCTTTTCGCCCAGACCTTTTTCAACATTACGGTCCAAACAGTTGTAAGACGCATTGAGCTTGCCATCGGCAAACCACTTGAAAAACGGTGCGTTGCTTTCGTCAAGCACTTGGGTAAAGGGCTCTTTCCAAGTGATGAATTCTTTAGCCAGACGACCCCAGTAACCTTCGTAATCGGTTTCGGCTTCTTTGCACAGTGCTTCGTAAGCAGCCATACTTGGAATGGCGGCATTTTTGACAAAATCCGCGCTGGGCAGGTAGATGCGGGCTTCTGAAGCGGCTGTCTCGCCGACTGTGGATACGGTCATGAAAAGTGTCTCCTCGGTTTATAAAAACTGGCCGGATGTTGGTGCCAAGCACTTACAACTCACTGACTTATGCCTTGCTTACACCGCCTTGTCAGTTGGCTGTGAGGCCAATTGGCTAAACTCACGCGATTAATCCCCTGCCCTCACCCCAACATGACCCAGTCCACACCATCCATGTCAGACTCCTCTGCGCCCGTATCCATACGCCAAGCCGACCTGGTTGAATCCGTTGCTGCGGCACTGCAGTACATCAGCTACTACCACCCCGCCGACTACATTGCCCATCTGGCCCGCGCTTATGAGCGCGAACAAAGCCCCGCTGCAAAAGACGCAATTGCGCAAATCTTGACCAACAGCAAAATGAGCGCCACGGGCCACCGCCCCATTTGCCAAGACACCGGCATCGTGAACGTGTTCCTCAAGGTGGGCATGAATGTGCGCTGGGAAGGCTTTACCGGCAGCTTGGACGATGCCATCAACGAAGGCGTGCGCCAGGGCTACAACCACCCTGACAACACCCTGCGCGCCAGCGTGGTGGCCGACCCCGAGTTCCTGCGCAAAAACACCAAAGACAACACCCCGGCAGTAATTTTCACCGAAATCGTGCCCGGCAACACCGTGGAAGTTACCGTGGCAGCCAAAGGCGGTGGGTCTGAAAACAAAAGCAAAATGATCATGCTCAACCCCGGCGACAGCGTGGTCGATTGGGTCCTGAAAACCGTGCCCACCATGGGTGCAGGCTGGTGCCCGCCCGGCATGCTGGGCATCGGCATTGGCGGCACCGCCGAAAAAGCCGTGCTGATGGCCAAAGAGAGCCTGATGGACGACTTGGACATGTACGAGCTGCAGGCCAAGGCCGCCAGCGGTGCCGCACTCTCCAACGTCGAAAACCTGCGCCTGGAGTTGTTCGAGAAAGTCAACGCCCTGGGCATTGGCGCGCAAGGTCTGGGTGGCCTGACCACCGTGCTGGACATCAAAATCAAGATGTACCCGACCCACGCCGCCAGCAAGCCCGTGGCCATGATTCCCAATTGCGCCGCCACCCGCCACGCCCATTTCGTCATGGATGGCAGTGGCCCGGTCTATCTGGACCCGCCTAGCCTAGACCTGTGGCCCAACGTCAACTGGACGCCTGACTACGTCAAAAGCAAAAAGGTGGACCTCAACAGCCTGACCAAAGAAGAAGTGGCCAGCTGGACGCCCGGCCAAACCCTGCTACTGAACGGCAAGATGCTCACCGGCCGTGACGCCGCACACAAGCGCATCCAGGACATGCTGGCCAAGGGCGAAAAGCTGCCCGTAGACTTCACTAACCGCGTCATTTACTACGTGGGCCCGGTAGACCCCGTCGCTGGCGAAGCCGTCGGCCCCGCAGGCCCCACCACCGCCACCCGCATGGACGGCTTTACCGAGATGATGCTGGCCCAAACCGGTCTGATCTCCATGGTGGGCAAGGCCGAGCGCGGCCCGGTCGCCATCGAAGCCATTAAAAAGCACAAAAGCGCTTACCTGATGGCCGTGGGCGGTGCCGCCTACCTGGTATCCAAAGCCATCAAGGCCGCCAAAGTGGTGGGCTTTGCCGATCTGGGCATGGAGGCCATTTACGAATTTGACGTGGTGGACATGCCCGTCACCGTGGCGGTAGATTCCGGTGGCACCAGCGCCCACATCACTGGCCCGGCCGAGTGGCAAAAGAAGATTGCCACGGGCGAGTTCAAGAACATCAACATCAAGTCAACCTGAACCCGCGCCATGCACCCCATTGGGGTTTTTGACAGCGGTGTGGGGGGCTTGAGCGTGCTGCACGCGCTGCGCGCCGAGTTGCCCCACGAGCGGTTTGTCTACCTGGCTGACAGCGGCCATGCACCCTACGGCGAGCGCGATGATGAACACGTCATCCGGCGCGCCCAAGCCATCACCCGCCACCTCATGGCGCACCACGCTATCAAGGCACTGGTAGTGGCATGCAACACGGCCACGGCAGCCGCCATACGGCTGCTGCGCGCCACTTACCCAGAATTGCCCATCATCGGCATCGAACCCGCGCTCAAACCCGCGACCTTGCTCAGCAAAACAGGCCTGATCGGCGTCATGGCCACACGCGGCACGCTGAACAGCGAAAAATTTCGGGCTCTGCTGGAATCGCTGCACGGCAAAGCCACCTTCGTACTGCAACCCTGCGACGGTCTGGCGCATGCCATCGAGCATGAAGATGCTATTAAAACAGAAGCACTCTGCGCAGACTACACGGGGGCTATGGGCCTATTTGGTACAAAATCTGGGGAGATGGACGCACTGGTGCTGGGTTGCACCCATTACCCCTTTGCGGCAGACGTTTTGCGCCAACACATCGGGCCCGACGTGCCGTTACTGGAAGGTGGTATTCCTGTGGCACGCCAAACAAGACGACTACTGGCTGAGCGAAATGCCCTGCAGTTGGGTGGGGATGAGAGCACGTCGCGGGCAGGCCTGGTGCTGCAAACCACGGGCGACGCGCAAGAGTTGCAATCGGCCGCGGCACGCTGGCTGGGGTTGGACACCCGAGTCGACGCTGTGGAAATTAAATAGCCGTTGCGGGCAAGAGTTTTGGCCAGCCAGGAGGGACTCGAACCCCCTACCCATGTCTTAGAAGGACATTGCTCTATCCGGATGAGCTACTGGCTGTATGTGCAATACATTTTACGTACGACATCCATGAACCCACTCCAGAAAGCACAAAGGCCCGAGACGGGCCTTTGTTTGGAATGGTGGTCGGCGTACAAGGATTCGAACCTTGGACCCCCTGCTCCCAAAGCAGGTGCGCTACCAGGCTGCGCTACACGCCGACAACCAGTATTCTAACCGCATGCCTGACCCAATTTCCCCACTCCCCTGGCTAGAAGCCGGAGAATTATTTCCTTCGGTCGAAAAAGCCTGGGGCTCAAGCTCGGATGCACCCGGTTTGCTGGCTGCCGGCCGCGACCTCTCGGTACAAACGCTGCAAAGCGCCTACTCCGAAGGCATATTTCCGTGGTTCAGCGATGGCCAGCCCATTTTGTGGTGGAGCACCGACCCGCGCATGGCGCTCCAAGTGGACCAATTTCGCCTGCACCGTTCGCTCAAAAGAGTGCTCATTCGCTTTGCCAAGAGCGAACGCTGCGAGATTCGAGTTGACACCGCATTCGCGCAAGTCATCCAGTCGTGCGCCACCGCGCCCCGCCGGGGACACCCTGGCACCTGGATCGTTCCCGAGATGGTTCAGGCCTATACGCAGCTGCACGCAGCGGGATTGGCGCACAGCGTGGAGACCTGGGTCGACGGGGCATTGGTTGGCGGCCTGTATTGCGTGGCCTTGGGCAAAGCCGTGTTTGGTGAATCCATGTTCGCCCACCAAACCGACGCATCCAAGATAGCGCTGTCTGCGCTGGTGGCGTTCTGCCGGGTGCATGGCATCACACTCATTGATTGCCAGCAGAACACGGACCATCTGGCGACCTTGGGTGCGGCAGAAATACCGCGTGACCAGTTTGTCGCCCACGTGCAGCAAGCGCGCGCACTTGCCACGCCGACGTGGAATTTTGACCCTCTATACTGGTCTTCCATTCTGAGCCAGTAAGCTCCACGCCGTGACGGACCTCAAAGACCTACCGCTACAAGCACTGCAGTTTTATGCGACTGCGCCCTATGCGTGCAGCTATCTGCCAGACCGCTTGGCCCGCTCGCAAGTGGCCACACCCAGTTACCTAATCAACAGCGCCACCTATTCCGAACTGGTTGCCAAAGGGTTTAGGCGCAGCGGCATGTTCACGTACCGCCCGTATTGTGATGGCTGCGAAGCTTGTACGCCGCTGCGTGTGGTTGCGCAGCAGTTTGCACCCGACCGTAGCCAACGCCGTGCCTGGGAAAAGCACAAAACTCTGGAACCCCGAGTGCTCCAACTGGGGTTCGATGCAGAGCATTACGATCTGTATTTGCGCTACCAGAGTGCGCGTCATGCGGGCGGTGGCATGGATGAAGACAGCGTGGGGCAATACACCCAGTTTTTACTCCAAAGCCGCGTGAACTCGCGCTTGATTGAATTCCGTGAACCGTCCCACGATGGGGCCCTAGGAGCCCTAAAAATAGTTTCCATCATGGATGTTCTGGATGATGGTCTGTCGGCGGTTTACACCTTTTATGAGCCCGATGACCTGGCGAGCTACGGCACCTACTGCGTGCTGTGGCAAATTGCGCAGGCCAAACAGTTGGGGCTGGACTTTGTCTACCTGGGTTACTGGATCGAGCAGAGCCGCAAGATGCAATACAAAGCCCGGTTTCACCCGCTGCAAATGCTGCAGGGTGGTCAATGGCGTTAGGGTGATGGTGCGGGTTAAGATTCGCCCAACACACCATGGCTAAAAAAGATCCCGATATCCCATCCGTACCCGCCGTTCAAGTCATTGAACGCATGTTCACGCTCATCGACGTGCTTGCATCCAGAGAAGAGGCCATTTCACTCAAAGAGATCAGCGAAAAAGCGGGGTTACACCCCTCCACTGCCCACCGCATTCTCAACGACCTGGCCACCGGCCGGTTTGTTGACCGCCCTCACCCCGGTAGCTACCGTTTGGGCATGCGTTTGCTGGAGCTGGGCAACATGGTCAAAGGCCGCCTCAACGTGCGTGATGCCGCGCTCCTCCCCATGCGCGAGTTGCACAAGCTGATCCAGCAGCCGGTGAACTTGAGCATGCGCCAAGGCGACGAAATTGTGTATGTGGAGCGGGCCTACAGCGAGCGCTCCGGCATGCAGGTGGTGCGCGCCATTGGTGGTCGGGCCCCATTGCATTTGACATCGGTCGGCAAGCTGTTTTTGTCGGCCGATGACCCGGTACGCATTCGTGCCTATGCCACGCGCACCGGTTTGCAGGGGCACACCAAGAACAGCATCACCAACATTGATGCGCTGGAGCGTGAGCTCTCTCGGGTGCGCCAATACGGGCAGGCCAGTGACAATGAAGAGTTGGAACTCGGCGTGCGCTGCATGGCAGCAGGCATTTACGACGATCAAAACAAGTTGGTGGCGGGTCTGTCGATATCTGCACCCTCGGGCCGTCTGGAAGACGCTTGGTTGCCCAAGTTGCAGGAAACGGCACGCGAAATTTCGACAGCACTCGGACATAAGTCCAACGGGGCACGTTAACCCCGTTTAGTTGGCTGCGACTTTAATTTGCAGCGAGCCGATGCTCGCTGACATGTGCGGCGATAGGTGCTGTTTTGGACAGGCTGGCGGGGTTGGATTCAATCCAGTGTCGCACGCGCTCGGCGTCGGCAATACGGCTCAGCTTGCCGGTAGAGTCCAGAAACACCATGATCAGTTTGCGTCCGGCCACCTTGGCTTGCATCACCAGACACTGGCCGGCCTCAGAGATATAGCCAGTCTTTTGAATGCCAATATCCCACGCGGGGTTTTTCACCAGCCGGTTGGTGTTGTTGTACTGAAGCGTACGGTGCCCCACAGCCACCTGGTAGCCGGTTGAGGTCGACAGCTCGCGCAAGGTGGCATCACCATAGGCAAAATTCACCAGAGTCGCCAAATCACGGGCGCTGGATTGGTTTTTGCTCGACAAGCCAGTCGGTTCCACGTAGCGGGTGTCATTCATGCCCAACATCTTGGCACGTGCATTCATCAAACCCACAAAAGTGGCCAACCCACCTGGATAAGTGCGACCCAAAGCGTGCGCCGCGCGGTTTTCACTGGCCATTAGGGCGATATGCAATAGCTCGCCACGGCTGAGCTCTGTGCCCACCCGCAGGCGGGAGGAACTGCCTTTTTCGGTGTCAACGTCTTCTTGCGAGATCGTGATCATTTCTTCCATGGGCAAGCGTGCTTCGCTGACAAGCAAGCCCGTCATCAATTTGGTAATGGAAGCGATCGGCAAAACGGCGGATTCGTTTTTGCTAAACAGCACTTCTTTGGTGTCCTGGTCCACGACCAACGCCACGCTGGAACGCAACGCCAGCGCATCAGTCGCGCCGTGCAAACCGGCAATCTGGCCAAAAGAAGGTTGCTTGGGCACCGCAACGACGGCTGGGCCGCGTTTACGCACCGCGCCGCTCTTGGCAACGTGTTTTTTGACCACGACGCGCTTGGCACCTACAACGCGTTCTTTTTCAACCACCGCGTGGGAAGAAAATGCCAGTGTCATCAAGGCAATGGCGACAGCGATAGAGCGGGCAATGGTGCGATTCAAGGTGGGTCCTAGCTTTTTGTATGGCAATAACACGGCGGTTTTGCCAATTTATCCAACCGTAGGGCTGCAGTGTAAACAAAAAAGTCGCGCAAGATCAACTACTTGCGCGACTTTCTTCATCCTAGGATGGTAAAGATAGCCAACTAACCCTGCGCGGCCACCCGATCGGCCTTGCTGTGCAACTTGTTGAGCGCGCTTAAATAGGCTTTGGCCGACGCCACGACGATGTCTGGGTCTGCACCCACCCCATTGACCACACGCCCGCTATTTTGCAAACGCACCGTAACCTCGCCCTGGCTTTCGGTCGAGCCGCTGATGGCGTTGACCGAATACAGCACCATCTCTGCACCGCTTTTGACATGGGTTTCGATGGCTTTGAGTGACGCGTCCACCGGCCCGTTGCCGTCCGACGTGCCCCGCACTTCTTTTCCGTCCACGGTAAACACAATCTCGGCTTGTGGGCGTTCACCCGTTTCGCTGCGCTGCGACAGCGAGACAAAAGCGTATTGCTCCTTGTGGTGGTTTACATTTTCTTCACTGACCAAGGCCAAAATGTCTTCGTCAAAGATGTCACTTTTACGGTCGGCGAGCTCCTTGAAACGCGTAAACGCTGCGTTGATCTCAGCTTCGCTTTCCATCTGCACACCCAGCTCTTGCAGGCGCGCCTTGAAGGCATTGCGGCCGCTAAGCTTGCCCAGCACGATCTTGTTCGCGGTCCAGCCCACATCTTCGGCCCGCATGATTTCGTAGGTGTCTCTCGCCTTAAGCACACCGTCCTGGTGGATGCCAGAAGCATGTGCGAACGCGTTGGCGCCCACAACCGCTTTGTTGGGCTGCACCACAAAACCGGTGGTCTGGCTCACCATGCGGCTGGCCGCAAGGATTTGCTTGGTATCAATGCCCAGCTCCAGGTCAAAGTAGTCCTTGCGGGTTTTGACCGCCATCACCACTTCTTCCAGGCTGCAGTTGCCGGCGCGCTCACCCAGTCCGTTGATGGTGCATTCCACCTGGCGGGCACCGCCAATTTTCACGCCAGCCAAAGAGTTGGCCACCGCCATGCCCAGGTCGTTATGGCAATGCACCGACCAGATGGCCTTATCCGAGTTCGGAATGCGCTCGCGCAAGGTTTTGATGAAGTTACCGTAGAGTTCCGGAATGGCATAGCCCACCGTGTCGGGCACGTTGATGGTGGTGGCACCCTCGGTGATGACGGCTTCCAAAACCCGGCACAGAAAGTCCATATCGCTGCGGTAGCCGTCTTCCGGGCTGAACTCAATGTCGCCCACCAAATTGCGTGCAAAACGCACCGATTGCTTGGCCTGCTCGAACACCTGGTCCGGTGTCATGCGCAACTTCTTTTCCATGTGCAGCGGCGACGTCGCGATAAAGGTGTGAATGCGCGCGCTATTGGCCCCCTTGAGCGCCTCGGCAGCGCGAGAAATATCGCGGTCATTGGCGCGTGACAGCGAGCAGATGGTGGCATCCTTGATGGTGTTGGCAATCAGCTGCACCGCATCAAAGTCTCCGTTGGAACTGGCGGCGAAACCGGCCTCAATCACGTCGACCTTGAGCCGCTCCAACTGGCGTGCAATGCGCAATTTTTCATCACGCGTCATCGACGCCCCGGGGGACTGCTCGCCATCACGCAAGGTTGTGTCAAAAATGATCAATTTGTCGGTCATATCGGTTCTCCAGAGATTTCCAAAAATTTCGCCAATCGTCAACACCGCAAAATGCAAAAAGCCCGTTGCGTATGCTAACGGGCCTTTGTAGAAAAAATGCGTGCGCTATTTCTTCCGCCCGTTGTGGCGTAGCAGCGATAGAAATAGGCTAGACGTTTTCATGGAATTCAATGTAACACAAAATCAATGTCGCTTCGCGTACAGGTCACTTGTGCAGACCACGCTCGTCCGGCTCGTCGGTTGAGATGCTGATCACGCTAGTCTGCACGCCCCGCGCTTTGCGCACACCGTAAATGACATAGCCGCTCAAGCCGTAGAGCACAAACACGCTGAACATGACCGTAGGCGGATCAATATTGATTACCGCGATACCCAAAGCGATCAACACAATGACGGCAAAAGGCACGCTGCGCTTCATGCTGACATCCTTGAAGCTGTAAAAAGGCACATTGGTCACCATGGTCAGCCCAGCATACAAGGCAACAATAAACATGGGCCAAGCCAGATCGGGACCACTCATTCCCAAATCGGTCGCAAGCCAGATAAAGCCCGCCACCAAGGCAGCAGCAGCAGGCGAAGGCAAGCCTTGAAAATACCGCTTGTCCACCACAGCCGTATTCACATTAAAGCGCGCGAGACGCAGCGCGGCGCAAGCACAGTACACAAAGGCGGCAAACCAGCCCCAGCGCCCAAGCCCTTTAAGCGCCCACACATACGAGATCAGGGCGGGTGCGGCACCAAAAGACACCATGTCAGACAGCGAATCCATCTGCTCGCCAAAAGCGCTTTGGGTGTTGGTCATGCGTGCGACCCGGCCATCGAGGCTGTCCAGCACCATGGCGCAAAAAACGCCCACAGCGGCCAGATCGAAACGTCCGTTGATCGCCATGACGATCGAATAAAAGCCGCCAAACAACGCTGCCAAGGTAAATAAATTGGGCAGCACATAGATGCCCTTGCGGCGCTTGCGAATAACGACCGCCTCCGGGTCGAATTCGTTTGTGTCCGTTCCATCATGCATACAGTGTTCTCACAATAAGGTGCAACTCTTGGGGTCGCAATAGCCAACAGCGCGCAGTGTAAGTCAGGTGCCCGCTCTCGCAAAGCACTGCCCCAAAGACAAAGGCCACCGAAGTGGCCTTTGTCTGGGAACTCACACGCTTAGTTGCGAGTCTGGTCTACCAGCTTGTTCTTGGCAATCCAAGGCATCATGGCGCGCAGTTGAGCGCCCACTTTTTCGATGCTGTGGTCCGCCGTGTTACGGCGACGGGCCGTCATGCTTGGGTAGTTGGTGCGGCCTTCCAAGATGAACATCTTGGCGTAGTCACCGTTTTGAATCCGCTTCAGCGCGTTGCGCATGGCTTCGCGGGACTGGGCGTTAATCACTTCAGGACCGGTCACGTACTCACCATACTCGGCGTTGTTCGAGATGGAGTAGTTCATGTTGGCAATGCCACCTTCGTAGATCAAGTCGACGATGAGCTTGAGCTCGTGCAGGCATTCGAAGTAAGCCATTTCAGGCGCGTAGCCCGCTTCGACCAAAGTCTCATAACCCATCTTGATGAGTTCAACCGCACCACCGCACAGAACAGCTTGTTCACCGAACAGATCGGTCTCGGTCTCTTCTTTGAAGTTGGTCTCAATGATGCCGGCTTTGCCGCCACCGTTGGCCATGGCGTAGCTCAGAGCCAAATCGCGGGCTTTGCCGGACTGGTCCTGGTGCACCGCCACGAGGTGGGGCACGCCGCCACCTTGGGTGTAGGTGTTGCGCACGGTGTGGCCGGGGGCCTTGGGAGCCACCATCCACACGTCCAAGTCAGCGCGTGGCACGACTTGGTTGTAGTGCACGTTGAAGCCGTGGGCAAATGCCAAAGAGGCACCTTTTTTCAGATGGGGCTCGATTTCCTGGTACACGGCGGCGATGTTTTCGTCAGGCAACAAAATCATCACAACGTCGGCGGAGGCAACCGCTTCGTTGACTTCGGAAACCTTCAAGCCGGCCTTGGCTACTTTGTCCCAGGACGCGCCACCTTTGCGCAAGCCCACGACGACTTTGACGCCGCTGTCGTTCAGGTTTTGTGCATGGGCATGGCCCTGGCTACCGTAACCGATGATGGCAACTGTTTTGCCTTTGATGAGGCTCAGGTCGCAGTCCTTGTCGTAAAAAACCTTCATTTTCTCTCTCCGTTGTAAAAAATTAAACTCTTAAGATACGCTCGCCACGGCCAACGCCGCTGGAGCCCGTACGCACTGTTTCAAGAATCGCTGCACGCTCAATGGCTTCCAGAAACGCGTCGTTTTTCGACTGGTCGCCGGTGAGCTCGATGGTGTAGCTTTTTTCAGTGACATCAATGATGCGGCCACGAAAAATGTCGGCCATGCGCTTCATTTCTTCACGCTCTTTGCCCACCGCGCGGACCTTGACCATCATGAGCTCGCGCTCGATGTAGGCGCCTTCGGTGAGGTCCACCACCTTGACCACTTCAATGAGGCGGTTCAGGTGTTTGGTGATTTGCTCGATGGTGTCATCCGACCCGGTGGTCTGGATGGTCATGCGCGAGAGGCTGGGGTCTTCCGTGGGGGCAACGGTCAAAGACTCGATGTTGTAACCCCGGGCAGAAAACAGGCCCACCACGCGTGACAAGGCACCGGGTTCGTTTTCTAGCAATACTGCAATGATGTGTTTCATAGGAACAGACTCCTCTTTTCGTTGCCCTCCCCCCGGTGCGGTAACAGCGGGGCTTGGCAGACAATAGATTCGTCAAAAAGTTAAGTGATGGATGCTATATTTTTGATAGCTGCTTGCGCATACTCTACGGGGGCTATAGGCCAATTTGCCTACAAATCCTCGCTACTGAGCAGCATTTCGGTGATGCCTTGACCGGCCTTCACCATCGGGAACACGTTCTCGGTGGGGTCGGTGCGGAAGTCCATGAACACGGTGCGGTCCTTGAGCTTGCGGGCTTCGCGGATGGCGCCTTCCACGTCGCCTGGCTTTTCAATCAGCATGCCGACGTGGCCATAGGCCTCGGCCAGCTTGACGAAATCGGGCAGCGCATCCATGTAGCTGTGGCTGTAACGGCCTTCGTAGTCAATTTCTTGCCACTGGCGCACCATACCAAGGTAGCGGTTGTTCAGCGCCATGATTTTGATGGGCGTTTTGTATTGAAGGCAAGTCGACAGCTCTTGAATGCACATTTGCACCGAGCCTTCACCGGTGATACAAAACACCTCCGAGTCTGGCTTGGCCAGTTTGATGCCCATGGCGTAGGGAATGCCCACACCCATGGTGCCCAGACCACCGGAATTGATCCAGCGGCGAGGTTCGTCAAAGCGGTAGTACTGTGCGGCCCACATCTGGTGCTGGCCCACATCGGAGGTAACGTAAGCATCGGCGTCTTTGGTCTGATTCCACAACGTTTCCACCACGTACTGGGGCTTGATGACGTCGCTGGAGCCCATGCTGTACTTCAAACAGTCTTTTTTGCGCCAGCCGTCAATGGTTTCCCACCAGCCGCCCAAGGCCGCTGCATCCGGTTTGACAGCGCTTTCCTTGATCATGGCGATCATCTCAAGCAGCACGTCTTTCACATCGCCCACGATGGGGATGTCAACACGCACGCGCTTGGAGATGCTGCTGGGGTCGATGTCGATATGGATGATTTTGCGTTCGTTTTGGGCGAAGTGCTTGGGATTGCCAATCACACGGTCATCAAAACGGGCACCCACGGCCAGCAAAACGTCACAGTTTTGCATGGCGTTGTTGGCTTCCACCGTGCCATGCATGCCCAGCATGCCCAGGAACTTGCGGTCGCTGGCCGGGTAAGCGCCCAGGCCCATCAAGGTGTTGGTAACCGGGTAACCCAGCATATCCACCAAAGTGCGCAATTCTGCGGAGGCATTGCTCAGCAACACGCCACCACCGGTGTAAATGTACGGGCGCTTGGCGGTAAGCAACAGCTGCAAAGCCTTGCGGATTTGACCGCCGTGGCCTTTGCGCACCGGGTTGTAGGAGCGCATCGTGACCGTCGCTGGATAACCGGCGTAAGGCACTTTTTTGAACGACACGTCTTTCGGAATATCAATCACCACAGGGCCAGGGCGGCCACTGCGGGCAATGTGAAACGCTTTTTTGATGGTCTCAGCCAAATCGTTGGCATCTTTCACCAAAAAGTTGTGCTTCACGATGGGGCGTGTAATGCCCACGGTATCGCACTCCTGGAACGCGTCCAGGCCAATCGCGTGGGTAGGAACCTGGCCCGTGATGATGACCATCGGGATGCTGTCCATATAGGCCGTGGCAATGCCAGTGACGGCGTTGGTCACACCGGGGCCGGACGTGACGAGCGCCACACCTACATCACCGGTTGCACGGGCGTAGCCATCAGCGGCGTGCACAGCCGCCTGCTCGTGGCGTACCAGCACGTGCTGCATGGTGTCTTGCTTGTAGAGAGCGTCATAAATGTGCAGCACAGAACCGCCGGGGTAACCCCAGATGTACTTCACACCCTCGGCCTGAAGGCCTTTGACCAGAATTTCGGCTCCGCGCAGTTCTTGCGTAACGGGAGCGACGGATTTTGCGTTTGACGCAGCAGTTGCCGAAGCGATTTCGGCTTTAGATATTTCCATGATGAACCTTTGTGAATTTCTCTGACGAAAGACCTTGGGTGCCCCTTCGCAAACACTTGTGGAGTCGCGTTGGAACTTGAGACCCTAGCCATGGACGCACTGAATATTGCGCCGAACCAGGACCCGTTTGCCTTTTGATTTGCAACGCGCATTATCGCACTGGATGCGACAACCTCGGGAAAACACGGCAAAAAGCCCCCCGACACGATGCCATAATCATTGGCTAACCACAGGAACACCCCACTTGGCATCCGATTTCGAACTGTCCGAATTTCTGAAAAGCGTCGAAAGACGCGCTTTCAAGCGTTCGGTGTACCACGTTCGCAATGACGAAGCGGCGCTCGATATCGTTCAGGACAGCATGATGAAGCTGGCCGAACACTATGGACACAAGCCCATCGAAGAGTTGCCCATGCTGTTCCAGCGCATTCTGTCGAACTGCACGCTGGACTGGTTTCGCCGCCAAAAGACCCACAAAGCCCTGTTTTCCAATCTCAGTGACTTTGAATCGGCCGGAGATGACGGAGATTTCGATTTATTGGAAACTTTGCACGCCGCGGGAAACTCTGACCAGCAAGAAAGTGCTGAGAAACTGACTGACCGGGCACAAACCTTGCGTCTGATTGAGGTGGAAATTCAACAACTTCCGGCACGTCAACGGGAAGCCTTCCTGATGCGTTACTGGGAGGAGATGGATGTAGCGGAAACCGCTGCGGCTATGGGCTGCTCACAAGGCAGTGTCAAAACGCACTGTTCCAGGGCAGTTCATGCACTAGGGCAAGCCTTAACGGCGAAAGGGTTACGACTATGACTACACACAGCGTGGGTACACCACAAAATTTTGAAGATGCGATGGGTCGCGCCGTCGCATTGCGTCTGACGGAGTCCATGGACAGCCTGCCGCACGACATCACTGAACGCCTCAAGGCCGCACGTATGCAGGCGTTGGGTAAACGCAAAATTGTTAAAACCGAGGTCGCCAGCAGTGCGTCCGTGTCGGGCGGAACCCTCACGCTGCAAGGCGGCCATGAGAAACATGGTCTGTGGAACTGGATTGGCTCGTTGTTGCCGCTGGTGGCGCTGATTGCGGGTCTGGTGCTGATCAATCTGGCTCAAGACGGCATCCGTGCCAACGAAATCGCAGAAGTAGACGCCGAATTGTTAACCGGTGATCTGCCCACCACCGCCTACACCGACCCAGGTTTCGCCCAATATTTGCGCGCAAGCCAGCAACGCGAGTAGCAGCCCGTCCGTATCCATGCCTGTTGATTTTTTGAACCTTACACGCCCCCATTTGTTGCAACGCCCACTCGTGTGGGCTGTCGCAGCGGTAGCCGCACTCTCCTTTTTGGCGCAAGCGCAGACAATGCCGGCACCTTCTGCACAGGGTACGCCGAAAGCCGCTTCGGCAATCCCGGTCATCGGCGCGCCCTTGTGGGCAGAGTTGAAACCCACACAGCAGCAATCGTTAGCGCCCTTGGCCGCAACCTGGAATACCCTCCAAGAAGGTCATCGCCGCAAATGGATCGCTGTAGCACAAACCTACCCCACGCTAGGCTTGGCGGAACAGCAAAAACTGCATAGCCGAATGGTAGAGTGGGCCGCCCTAAAGCCCCAAGACCGCGAACTCGCGCGCCTGAACTTTGCCGAGACCAAAAAAATCGCTCCGGCAGAGCGTGCCGCCAATTGGGAAGCGTATCAAGCCCTGAGTCCCGAGGAACGCCAGAAACTGGTGGACGGTGCCAAGCCCAAGCCAAGCGGTGCAGCGATCGCCGTGAAGCCAGTAGCGACCAACAAACTGACGGTCATTCCCACGGCCCAGAAAGCACCGGACGCAAAACGCCCGCTGGTCACCAATCCCCAGTCACTGAATCGCAGCACGCTGCTGCCCAGTGGCGAGGTACCCGCACCAGCACCCGTACTTACGTCTACCCCGGTAGACACGCCGCAAAACTGAGCTGCGTTCGCCAGGTGGCGTAATAGCGCACCTACAATGCAGGGCTTCATGAACGCCCCCGCTTCCGCCCTCCCCCCCGCAATGCACAAATCCGAGTCCGCCCCAGGCCTGAGGCGTCGCATGGCCTGCTGGCTGTACGAGGGCATTCTGATGTTTGGCGTGGTCTTCATATCAGGCTATCTTTTCAGCACCCTGAGCCAGACCCGCAATGCCATGGACAACCGCCATCCCTTGCAGGCATTTTTGTTCATCATTTTCGGTATTTACTTCGTCTGGTTCTGGGCCAAGGGTCAAACCCTGGCCATGAAAACCTGGAACATTCGGGTGGTCGATGTTGCAGGCAATGCCATCACCCAAACACGGGCTCTGGGCCGCTATGTCCTGAGCTGGTTGTGGTTTTTGCCGCCACTCTTGGGCGTGATGCCCTTTGGCCTGCCCGGGGCAGAAATCGTGGTCATCGCGCTAGGCTGGGTGGTGGTTTGGGCTTTGCTAAGCCGGTTTCAGCGCGACGGCCAGTTTTGGCACGACGTCTGGGCCGGCACCCGTCTGGTGCATTCAGAACCGCTCAGCCGCTAGAGACCGCAGCGCATGACCGCCACCAATCCGCAAAAAGACAGAAAAGGCCTAAACCGCATCTGGCATGCCACCGGCTACTCGTTGGCGGGTTTGTGCGCGGGTTGGTCAGAGCCGGCGTTTCGCCAGGAAATGCTTTTGGCGTTGGTACTTCTACCGCTGTCTGTGTGGCTGGGGCAGCAATGGGTTGAAGTCGCCGTATTGGCGGGCACCGTGGTGCTGGTACTCATTGTGGAACTGCTCAACACCGCCATTGAGGCTGCCATTGACCGTGTAGGCCCCGAATGGCACGCGCTGTCCAAACAGGCCAAAGATATGGGCAGCGCCGCCGTGCTGCTGAGTTTGCTGCTGTGCCTAGGTACCTGGGCCGCGGCGCTGTTCCACCGCTTCAGTTAGACCGCAGACTCGTCCTGCTCACCGGTGCGAATGCGCACCACACGCTCCACGCTCGTCACAAAAATCTTGCCGTCACCGATCTTGCCGGTGTGTGCGGCTTTGACGATGGCGTCTACGCAACGGTCCAAGTCTTCGGTTTTCACCACCACTTCGACTTTGACCTTGGGCAGAAAATCGACCACGTACTCGGCACCGCGGTACAACTCGGTGTGGCCTTTTTGACGGCCAAAGCCTTTGACCTCGGTCACCGTCAGACCGGTCACGCCGCATTCAGCCAGGGCTTCGCGGACTTCTTCAAGTTTGAAAGGTTTGACGATGGCGGTAATTTGTTTCATCTGCGTGTCCAGTTAAATGTCAAGCCCAAATATCGAGCCCCTCAGGCCCGAAAGCGGTTGGTAATAGGATAACGCCAATCTTTGCCAAAGCTGCGATGGGTTACCCGAATGCCCACCGGCGCTTGTCGGCGTTTGTACTCGCTAATTTTGATCAGCCGGGTGACCTTTTCGACATCGGCCCGCGCAAAGCCGTCCGCCACGATGCTGTCGATGCTCTGGTCGTTCTCCATATAGCGCTCGACGATGGCGTCCAGCACCTCGTAGGGTGGCAGACTGTCCTGGTCGGTCTGGTCGGGGCGCAACTCGGCGCTCGGTGGGCGGGTAATGATGCGCGTAGGGATAGGGCTAGTGCCTGTGCCATACGGATCATGTTCGTTGCGCCAGCGGGCCAGTTTGAACACCAGTGTTTTAGCCAAGTCTTTGATCACGGCAAAACCACCCGCCATATCGCCATACAAGGTGCAGTAGCCGGTGGCCATCTCCGACTTGTTGCCGGTGGTCAGCACAATGCTGCCAAACTTGTTGGACAGCGCCATCAGCAGCGTTCCGCGGATGCGGGCCTGGATGTTTTCTTCGGTCGTATCTTCCGGCCGACCGGCAAACTCCAGCGCCAGCGAGGCTTTGAAGGCTTCAAACTGCGGCACGATGGAGATTTCGTCGTAGCGCACGCCCATGCGTTGGGCCATGTCACGGGCGTCGATCCAGCTGATATCGGCCGTGTACGGCGACGGCATCATGACGGTGCGCACTTTTTGGGGCCCCAGGGCATCGACGGCGATGGCCAGCACCAGCGCCGAATCAATGCCACCGGAGAGTCCCAGCAAGGCGCCGGGGAAGCCATTTTTGCCAATGTAATCCCGCACGCCCAGCACCAAAGCGTCCCACAGGTCAGCCTCGGAGGTGCGAATGGGCTCCACAGTTGCTACTATTTTTATAGCTGTCTGCGCAATATCCACGCGGGCTTCAAACAGATTTTCCTTAAAACTGGGGGCTCGACCGGCCACGCTACCATCGGCGTTGAGCGCAAACGAGTGCCCCTCAAACACCACTTCGTCCTGCCCGCCCACCAGGTGGGCGTAGACCAGAGCCAAACCGGTGGCGCGCGCGCGCTGGGCCATCATGGCTTCCCGCTCGTAGCCCTTGCCGACGTGAAACGGCGAGGCGTTGATCACCGCC
>JBEEJM010000085.1:0-6714 GCA_041169205.1 Pseudomonadota bacterium
CGCCTGCATGACGATCTGCATGTGACCAGTATCTTCGTCACCCACGACCAGGAAGAGGCACTGGAGGTGGCCGACCGCGTGGTGCTGATGAACAGTGGCAAGGTCGAACAAATTGGCTCGCCGCAAGACGTATGGGACCACCCGGCCAGTCCTTTTGTGTATGGCTTTCTAGGTGATGTGAATCTGTTCCACGGCCGCGCCCATGAGGGTGAAATGCTGATTGGTGAAGACCACCAGGGCATGCGGCTTGACAGCCCCGAACACAGCGCGGCGCAAGACGCCAAAGCCTTTGCCTATGTGCGCCCCCACGATCTGGATGTGCGCCGCTATGTCCCGGGAGAAGAGGGCAACCTGAACGGCTACCAGCAACAGCGCGGCATACCCGCCAAGCTGGTGCGTGCCATTGTGGTGGGGCCGATTGCCCGCCTCGAGTTGCAACCGCTGGATGCCTCGGCGGCAGGCAGTGGCGACATCATCGAGGCGCAGATTGGCGCACAACAGTTCCGCGAGCAGGCCTACAAGGAAGGCGAAACCTTGGTGCTCACACCACGCAAGGCGCGGGTGTTTGTAGCCTGATCAGACCACCCGCTGTAACTCGGCAAAAGTCGGTGGTTGGCAGCCCGCGCGGGTGCAGTTGAGGGCCGCAGCCCGCATGGCCATCCGCAAGGTGGTGGAAACGCGTTGGGCCGCGTCCTGGGGCTCAGAAGTCCAGTCGGCCAGGCAGTTGCCCCAGAAGGTATCGCCCGCGCCCACGGTGTCGACCACGGTGACCGTGGGTACGTCGGCCTGCGCTTCTGCGCCGTCCACAGACAGCCATGCGCCTTCGCCACCAAACGTCAGGGCCACCCGACTGGCACCGTACGCCATGAAATGCTGCGCAATTTCATTCGCCCTACTGCGATCTGGCGCAGGAAAACCCAACAACTCCAGATCTTCGTCACTGGCTTTAATCCAGTCCGCCAAGGTGGCCACTTCTTGCACCGCAGCGATATAGGCCTGCAAATCGGCGGCCAGTTTGGGGCGCAAATTGACATCCACGCTGATGGTCCAGCCCAGGGCCTTAGCCCCTTTGAGTACGGCCAGCACCTTGTGGTGCTCTGGCGGCACCAGCATCAGCGAGCCGGTGTGCAGCACGCCCGGCGCGACTTGGGCCAAGACAGCCAGTATCTGTTCGGGCGTGTAATCGCGATCTGCAATGCCTTCGCGGTAAAACCCGTAGCTGGGTTGCCCGTTGGTCACTTGCACCACCGCCAACGACGTTGGCAAGCGGCTGGTGGGCAGGGTTTGCTGCACGCAGTCTTTGGCCAACTGTTCCGTCATTTGTGTGCCAAAACGGTCGCTAGAGAACGGATTCAAAAAATGCACCTGTGCGCCACGCAGCGCGGCGGCACGGGCCAAGTTGTAGGGGCTGCCGCCAATGTAAGGGCGCAGCGAGCCATCGGGCTGCGCCACACAATCCATCAGGGCTTCGCCCAGTACGTAAATAGAAGTGTTCATCGTTTTAACAATTGTTGGCGGCGAATCACGTCGATCCACACGGCAATGATCACGACCGCACCGATGGCCATCATTTGCTTGAACTGCGAAATTTCCATCAGGTTCATGCCGTTGCGGATCATGGTGATGAGTACCGCACCCAACAAGCTGCCCCAGATGCTGCCGCGCCCACCAAACAGTGAGGTGCCGCCCAAAATGACGGCTGCAATGGCGTCCAACTCAAACATCTGCGCCATCTTGCCGCTGCTCGAATCCATGCGCGCCATCAACACCACCGCGCCCAAGGCACAGCACAGACCCGACACCACGTACACGCCCAGCTTGTACCAGCGAATGTTGATGCCTACCTGGCGAGCGCCCATCTCGTTGGAACCCATGGCGTACACATAGCGACCCAGCTTGGTGCTGGACAGCACAAACGCCATCACGACAAAGAAAATACCGGTGATCCAGATCGGCATGGGCACGCCCAACAACTGGCCGTAGCCAATAAACGGCATGGGGTCGGGCATGCCCGAGTTGTCAAAGCCCCCGGTGGACTCGAAAGCCATGCCGCGCCACAGCGTCAAGCCACCCAGCGTCACGATGAAGGACGGAATGCCGACAAACGCCACCAGATAGCCGTTAAAAACGCCCACTGCCGCGCCAATGCCAAACGCAGCCGCAATAGCCATGTAGGGGTTGATACCCAATTTGATCATCATGTGACCGGCCACAGCACCCGCCAGCGCGGTCAACGCACCGACGGCCAAATCGACTCCACCGGTCAAAATAACAAAGGTCTGTCCACCTGCCAGCAAGGCAATCACCGAGGCCTGCACCAGGATGTTGGACAAATTGCCCGTGGTCAGGAAATAGGGGGACGCGAACGTCAGCAGCAACCCCAGGACGCCAACGGCCACCAGTGCGCCGTACCACTCTTGCCGGGTAATTTGGTTGGTCAGGGACTTCATGAAAACTGTTCCTCAATGGGAAGTGCGACTCCCTCGCGGCAGTCGCACTTCATTTACTAGCTAGACGAGACGTCTTATTTCACTTTCATGAACTGCACTACGCCGGAGTCTTTGGCGAAGCTGTCCACGTTGGAAGGCAACACCAGGAAAGAACCGGTGTCGATACGGGCGCTGACGGTTTTGCCTTCAGCAGCAGCAATCGCGGTTTCCACGCCGACTTGACCAATCTTGGCCAACATCTGGGCGGCGTTGGCGCTCTGCCAGCCTTGCTTCATCATGTCCAGGCCACCTGGAGAGCCGTCAAAACCAGCGATCATGACTTCGCCAGCTTTTTTGCCAGCAGCCATCAATGCAGCCTTGGCACCCAAAGCGCCGCCGTCCCATGCGCAAGCAATCACTTTCACGCCGGGGTTGGCGCGCAAAGCGGTTTCTACGCCGTTTTGGGCCATGGTTTGATCCCAAGTGGTGGAAACTTCAACCACTTTCACGTTCTTGCGCTTGGCGTTCAGGCCGTCCAGGAAACCCTTTTTGCGCTCTTGGCCAGTGGACTGACCCAAGTCACCAGTGATGTAGATCACGGTGTCGCCGTCTTTAACCTGGCCAGCGGCCCAGTCACCCTGGACCATGGCGGCCTTGATGTTGTCGGTCGCCACGTAGGAGGTGATCTTGGCACCAGAGATACCAGTGTCCACAGCCACCACCTTGATGCCAGCTGCCAAAGCCTTGTTGATAGCGGGTGCAATACCAGCGCTGTCCACAGGGGCGATAGCAATCGCATTCACCTTGCGGGTGATCATGTCTTCCACGATGGCCAATTGCTTGGACAACTCGCCTTTTTCAGCGGCCAACTCGATGAACTTGACGCCTGCGGCTTGGCCGGCTTTCTTGGCACCGCCATTGATCAAGGTCCAGCCTTCGTTGGTATTGCCATTAGTGATGTAGGCCACGGTGGTCTCCGCCAAGGCAGCGGTCATCAATCCTGCGGTCGCCATTGCAATGGCCAGACGGCCAATCGTGCGCTTCATGCTCATAGGGGTATCTCCAGTAGGTATAAGTTGAGGTCAGCAGCGCCGGAAAGTGCCCATTGCTTGCTGGGAATGGATTAAAACAGGGTTTTCGATTAATTAAACCTAGTAGTTTTACTAATATGATTGCGCCATGCCCTGTGGCATCCTCGCTCCTCACTTTGCTATGGGAATGCCATGACTACTTCTGAACCCATTCTGCGCATCAGCGGTTTGACCAAACACTACGGCGGCGTCAAGGCCCTGACAGGTGCCAACTTTGCGCTAATGCCCGGCGAGCATGCCGCTATCGTGGGCGACAACGGCGCGGGCAAGAGCACCTTTGTACGCCTCATTACGGGTGCTGAACAGCCCAACGAAGGCGACATCACGCTAGACGGCCAGGCCGTGCACTTTGACTCGCCCCTGGATGCCCGCGAAAAGGGGATTGAAACCGTCTACCAAACCCTGGCGTTGGCAGAGGACCTCGATGTGCCCGCCAATATTTTCCTGGGCCGCGAGCTGACGCGCCTGAATCTGGGACCCTTGTCTATCCTGAATCACAAGGCCATGCGGGAACAGTCCACCGCGATGCTGTCCACTACCGGCGTGAAAATTCAGGACATGTCCGAGAGCCTGCGCGGGATGTCCGGCGGACAACGCCAGTGCGTCGCCATTGCGCGTGCAGCCGGATTCGCCAAAAAGCTGATCATCTTGGACGAGCCTACTGCGGCGCTGGGCGTGGCCGAGACGGCCCGCGTGGAGCAAATCATCAAAGGGCTCAAACAACAAGGCATTCCGCTGATCATCATCAGCCACAACCTGCGCCAAGTGTTTGATCTGGTCGACCGCATCTGGGTGTTCCGCCAGGGCCGCATCATCTGCAGCCGCCTCACACGCCAAACCAACCCGGAAGAAATCGTGGGCCTCATTACCGGCGCTATTGACCCGGCCAAACTTGCAGCAGAAGAGACCGCAACATGCTAAAGGGAATTGACCCCATTCTGACCCCCCAACTGCTGATGCACCTGTGCGCCATGGGCCACGGGGAATGGGTTGCGGTGGTGGACGCCAACTTTACGGCCGACTTTCTGAGCGCTGGCAAACCCGTCGTGCGCCTGCCCGGCCTAAGCCTGGAGCGAGTCTCCCGTGCGATTCTGTCCGTGTTTCCTCTGGCCGATGACGTGGGAAAACCCGCTGCCTATATGCAGGCCGGCAACCAACCCCACGACCAACGCACCGCGGCGCAACAAGCGGTGGTTGGCCTGGTGGCGGACAGCGGATTTGCGGCAGAGCGGGTGGAAGCGGTCGAGCGCTATGCGTTTTATGACAAGATCAAGGGTGCGAGCCTGATTGTGCAGAGCGGCGAAGCCACGGCGTATGGCAACGCCATGTTCTGCAAGGGCGTTATCCTGAATTAACCACACCCAATAATGCTTTGAACGTCGAACCTGCTTTTACCCGAGACCCCCGCCAAATGCGCGGGTCCAACCACAACGGTATGCGCCAATTCAATGAGCGCATCGTATTGCAGGCGATTCGTCACCACGGTGCCATTGCCAAGGCCGATATTGCGCGGCTAACCCAACTGTCATCCCAAACGGTCGCCATCATCGTGGCGCGGTTGATTGACGATGGGCTGTTGCTCAAACAAGACCGGGTTCGCGGGAAAATCGGACAACCGTCAGTACCCCTGTCCCTCAACCCCGATGGAGCCTACAGCTTGGGGCTACAGGTCGGGCGGCGCAGTTTGGAGGTCTTGGTATCCGACTTTCTGGGCCAACCGCGCCACCGTCTGCAGTTTCACTATCCCTACCCCGACCCGGATGTGGTCATCCCCAATATCAAAAAGGGGCTCGCCGACATGCAGGCCCTGATGGGCGAGTCTTGGGCGCGCACCGTGGGCATTGGGCTGACTGCGCCACTGTCACTGCACCGCTGGTCTGATCTCTTGGGCGGTGTGGGTGACAAGGCACTGGAGCGCTGGGAGGCCATTGACCTGCGCGCTACTGTGCAAGCGCTGACCGATTTGCCGGTCGAGTTTGCCAAAGACACCACGTCGGCCTGTGTGGCCGAGATGTTGCAAGGACACGGCCGTCTGGTCGACAGCTATCTCTACGTATTTGTGGGTACCTTTGTGGGCGGTGGCCTGGTTTTGTCCGGGCACATCATGGCCGGTCAGCGTTCCAATGCGGGTGCCATTGGTTCGTTGCCCATGGGCATGGGCAACGCAGACGGCAAGCCCGCGCAATTACTGCAACTGGCTTCCGGTTGGCAACTGGAGCAGACGCTGGAGCAGGCCGGGTTCGACCCCCACTTGGTGCACCAAGATGCCATCATGGACGACGCCTACAGTGCCTATGTGGGCCCGTGGTTGTCCCAAGCCGGCGAAGCGCTGGCCATGACGGCCGTCAGCGCTGCGGCCATGCTGGATTTGGATGCCGTCATCATCGACGGCTCATTGGGCCGTACGCTGATTGAAGCGCTGATTCGCGCAACGCGCGACCGCATCAAGCATTACAACCTCGCGGGGCTGCAGCCTCCCACCATCATGGCGGGCAAGGTCGGCGCCCACGCCCGCGCCCTGGGCGGCGCGTTGCTGCCGCTGCACACGCAGTTCTTTCCCATCAAAGACATTTTTCTTAAAGAAGATTTGGTGTGAAGCTTTACCTCGACTCCGCCCGCATCGACAGCTGGGCGCTGCCACCGGGTTGCCCGCCGGTGTGTGGTGTGACCACCAACCCCACGCTGGTGTACCAGGCAGGGCTGCCCGTCACCCTGGATTCTTACGAGCGACTGGTCAAGGCTGCGGCCGACCACGGCATGGCCGAGCTGATGGTGCAACTGCCCAACCCCGACCTGCCACAAGCACGGCAATGGCAGGCGCATCTGCATACCGTGGCGACCACGGCCAACGTGGCTTTGACCATCAAGCTTCCCTGCCACCCCGACTGGCAAGCCTGCATTGCGGCCATGCGGGACGCGCAGCAACCGTTTTTGCTCACGGGTTTGTCGAATCCGGTGCAACTGCTGTGGGCGCAGTCGCAAGGTGCCGCTTGGGTCGCCCCCTATATCGGCCGCTTGGCGACTGATGGACGCGATGTGTGGGCTCTGATGGAGGCTTGCGTCGCCGTGCAACGCAACGGCCCGGGGCTGTTGGCTGCCAGCATCAAAAGTCCCGAAGTGTTGGCCCGCCTGCTGGCCTGCGGCGCTGCGGCCGCCACACTACCCCCGGCCAGCCTGGCTGCCTGGGCGGGAGA
>JBEEJM010000086.1:0-2562 GCA_041169205.1 Pseudomonadota bacterium
ACAAGACCAGTTGCAGCTGGAAGGGGCAAGCCAGCTACTACTCGCTGCTGGTCCATGGTGAAATGATCACCGATGCCGTGTGGTTCTACCCCGACCCCAAACCCGAGGCCGACATGGTGCGCGGCCGTGTGGCGTTCGGCAATGCGGTCAAGGTAGCGTGAGCCGTAGATTGCTACGTTTTAGTGGCTACGGACTATGGCGGCCTAGAACATTTCAAAGTTGAGAGTTGCCCTAGCTAGCCCGTGATGATGGGCCGCAAGGCATCCACTTCATCCACCAAAAAATCAAACAACGCCGCCACGCGCGGCGTATGCCGCAGTTCCGCCGTGGTCAGCACACGCCAGATACGGGCCAGCTCGGGTATGGGGCCTAGCACGCGCACCAAGTCAGGCTCGGCGTCACCCAGCGCAGTGGGTAGCGCCGCCAGGCCGACGCCGGCCTTGGCCGAGTAGACGAGCCCTAGCACGCTGTTGTTGCGCGCCACTAGATGCGCCTTGGGCGCTACTTGCACCAACCAAGTGGCGGCCCGATGCCGGGCCATGGTGTCGTCAAAACCCACCCAGTCGTGGCGCTCCAGGTCCGCCACACCGTCGGGCTGGCCGCGCCGGGCGATGTATTTCGGGCTGGCGTACACCGCCCACAACGAATCGCCCACCTTGCGGCCCACCAGCGTGTTGTCGTCAGTGTCGCCAGAGCGCAGCGCGATATCGACCTCGCCTTTGGCAAAGTCGAGGTATTTGTCGCTGGTCACAAACTCCACCTGTAGAGCGGGGTAGCGGGTGCGAAATCGGTCCAATAGCGTGGAATTGCTGATGCGGTAGACCAGCGGCTCCGGGCAGGTGATGCGCACCACGCCGGTCACATCGCGCTGAAAAGCCTCCACCTGCTGGGTCAGCGCCACCACCGCCTGCTCTACCTGGTGGGCCAGCGGCAGCAGTTGCTCGCCAAACGACGTCAGCCGGTAACCGCTGGGGTGGCGCTGCACCAGCGCCTGGCCCAAGCTGCGCTCCAACTCGACCAGACGGCGTTGAACGGTGGACTGGTTGACACCCAGCACGCGGGCAGCGGCGGCTGTGCCGTGGTGGCGCGCGACGGCCAGCAGGTATCTCAGATCATTCCAGTCGAGCATGAATGCGCCCTCAGGGTCATGCAAATTTGCAACCCCATTATGCGAGCCTGTGGCTTGTGGCGCACTGGCCTGCTACCTAGACTGGCCCCGCCAAGTTGCAACTACACCCCCACTCCAGGAGTCCGCTATGACCACCCTTTCTGCCCCCTTCCACCAGCCCCCATCAAGTCCTGAAAAACAAGCGTTCAAAACGGCGGTGCGCGAGCAGTGGGACCGCTCCGCCCCCGGCTGGGACCAGCACACTGCGGACATTCGGGCCTGGCTGCGCCAACCCACCGAGGCCATGCTGGACATGGCGGGCATCACCCCCGGGGCCGTGGTACTCGATGTCGCGGCGGGTGCCGGCGACCAAACGCTGGACATTGCCCGGCGCGTAGGCCCTGCGGGCCGCGTGCTCGCCACGGACCTGTCACCCGTCATCCTCGCGCTGGCCCTGCACAACGCACAACAAGCGGGTTTGCGCAACGTGCAGACGCTGGTGGCTGACGGTGAGGACCTGGCCGTGGAGCCAGACAGCTTTGACGCCGTGGTGTGCCGACTGGGATTGATGTTTTTTCCCGACCCGGTGCAAGGGCTGCAGTGCATGCACCGTGCCTTGCGCCCGGGAGGGGGCATTTGCACCATGGTGTTCTCGCGGCCCGAACGCAACCCCTGCATCGGCATTCTGATGTCCACGGCCATGAAGCATGCGGGCTTGCCAGCGCGCGACCCGTTTACACCGGGTGGCCTGCTGAGCCTGGGCAAGCCAGGTCTGGTCGATGCGCTGTTTGGCTCGGCGGGGTTTCAGAACATTGCCACCACAGCACTGGATGCGCCCTTTCACCTGCCAACGACGCGCCACTACCTGGACTTTATCCGTGCGTCGGCCAGCCCGATCCAGCAGATCCTGGGCCGCCTGTCGCCCCAAGCCGCTGATGCCGCATGGGCTGAAATGGAGGATCGCCTTGGCGTTTTCACCACCCCCGACGGCTGGGTGGGACCGAACGAGCTGCTACTGACAGTGGCACGGCGCTGACCTTAAAGACCCGTATTGCTATTATTTATATAGCTTCAAACGACTATTCCACGGGGGCTTACAGCCCATTCGACACCTAAACACCTGCGGCGTGCACTGGTCGCCCTGGTGAAGCTGGTGCGACTCACGAAGCTGCCAAACGCTGACGCTCAGTCAGCAGCGCGCCATGTGCCCGGCGCCAGGTCACCCACAGTGTGGGGCCCGATGGCCGCTCGAACCAGGCGCAGCGTAGGGTAGCCCACAGCGGCGGTCATGCGCCGCACTTGTCGGTTTCGCCCTTCACTGATGATCAGCTCGATCCAGCTGGTGCAAATGGACTGGCGAAAGCGCACTGGCGGATGGCGCTCCCACAGGCCCTGGGGCACCTCCATGCGCCGTGCGCGTGCCGGGCGCGTGGGCCCATCGTTCAGCACCACGC
>JBEEJM010000087.1:0-2970 GCA_041169205.1 Pseudomonadota bacterium
CGGTTGCGACGAGGCCAAGGAAGAGGTCAAGGAGTTGGTCGACTTCTTGAAGGATCCGCAGAAGTTTCAAAAGCTGGGCGGCCGCATCCCGCGTGGCGTGTTGATGGTCGGCCCTCCGGGCACCGGCAAGACGCTGCTGGTCAGCTGGGGCCCCATGCTGCTGCTGATTGGCGTGTGGGTGTACTTCATGCGCCAGATGCAGGGCGGCGGCAAAGGTGGAGCATTTAGCTTCGGCAAAAGCAAGGCACGCTTGCTGGACGAAAACACTAACACCGTGACCTTTGCCGACGTAGCCGGTTGCGATGAAGCCAAAGAAGAAGTGAAGGAAGTCGTCGACTTCCTCAAAGACCCCACAAAATTCCAAAAACTCGGCGGCCGCATCCCGCGTGGCTTGCTGCTGGTCGGCCCTCCTGGCACCGGCAAGACGCTGCTGGCCAAATCCATTGCTGGCGAAGCCAAGGTGCCGTTTTTCAGCATTTCGGGTTCTGACTTCGTGGAAATGTTTGTCGGCGTGGGCGCATCCCGTGTGCGCGACATGTTCGAGAACGCCAAGAAAAATGCACCTTGCATCATCTTCATCGATGAAATTGACGCCGTAGGCCGCCAACGTGGTGCAGGCTTGGGCGGCGGCAACGACGAACGCGAGCAGACGCTGAACCAGATGCTGGTCGAGATGGACGGTTTCGAAACCAATGTCGGCGTGATCGTGGTGGCTGCTACCAACCGCCCCGACATTCTGGACGCCGCACTCTTACGCCCGGGCCGTTTTGACCGTCAGGTGTACGTGACACTGCCAGACATTCGTGGCCGCGAGCAAATTTTGAACGTGCACATGCGCAAAGTGCCTTTGGGCCAAGACGTGAGCCCCAGCGTGATTGCCCGTGGCACCCCCGGCATGAGCGGTGCTGACCTTGCCAACCTGTGCAACGAAGCCGCCCTGATGGCTGCCCGCCGCAATGCGCGCTTGGTAGAGATGCAAGATTTTGAGAAAGCCAAAGACAAAATCTTGATGGGCCCCGAGCGCAAGAGCATGGTCATGCCCGAAGGCGAGCGCCGGAACACGGCTTACCACGAGTCGGGCCACGCCCTCATTGGCAAGATGCTGCCCAAGTGCGACCCAGTGCACAAGGTCACCATCATTCCCCGTGGCCGCGCCCTGGGCGTGACCATGAGTTTGCCCGCCGCAGACCGCTACTCGTACGACAGCGAATTCATGCTCAACCAGATCAGCATGCTGTTTGGTGGACGCATTGCCGAAGAAGTGTTCATGAACCAGATGACCACCGGTGCCAGCAACGACTTTGAGCGTGCAACCTCCATTGCCCGCGACATGGTGACGCGCTATGGCATGACCGACGCGCTGGGTCCCATGGTCTACGCCGAGAACGAAGGTGAAGTGTTCCTCGGTCGCAGCGTGACACAGACCAAGAACATGAGCGAGCAGACCATGCAAAAGGTCGACGGCGAAGTGCGCCGCATCATTGACCAGCAGTACGCTTTGGCGCGCAAGTTGATCGAAGAAAACCAAGACAAAATGCACGCCATGGCCAAGGCCTTGCTGGAGTGGGAAACCATTGACAGCGACCAGCTCGACGACATCATGGCGGGCAAAGAGCCACGTCCTCCCAAAGACTGGACGCCTCGCGTACCACCCCAATCGGGTGGTGGCGACAGCGGTGGCGCGCCGGTTGTGGCCGCAGAACCCAAACCCAACGCGGCCTGATCCACAGGCCTGCCGACGACATATTTGAATCAGCGGGGCCTTGTGCCCCGTTTGCAATTTCACCTTCCCGTTCTTTTCCCATGTTTTGGCAAACTTCCCGTTTTTTGATTGACCTGTCTGCCCCTCGGGTGATGGGCATCGTCAACGTCACACCCGATTCGTTCTCCGACGGCGGCCACCATGCGTCGACCCACGCCGCGCAGCGGCATTGCGACCAGCTGCTGCAAGACGGCGCGCACATTTTGGACATCGGTGGCGAGTCCACTCGGCCGGGTGCCCTGATGGTGTCGCTGGACGAAGAGTTGGCCCGTGTGTTGCCCGTGGTGCGCCACGCGGTCACGCTGGGCGTGCCGGTGTCGGTGGACACCTACAAGCCCGCGGTCATGCAGGCCGTGCTGGACCTGGGTGCCGACATCGTGAACGACATTTGGGCCCTGCGCTGGCGTGACCAGCCCGATGGCCTGTCCGCCCTGGCCGTGGTGGCTGCGCACCCGCAATGTGGCGTGTGCCTGATGCACATGCACCGCGACCCGCAGACCATGCAAGTGGCGCCCATGGAGGGCGATGTGGTGCAGCAAGTGCTATCATTTTTAGAGCTACATGCGAAGTATCTACGGGGGCTAGGGGTCGATATGTCACGTATTTGCCTGGACCCGGGCGTTGGCTTTGGCAAGACTGTGGCGCAAAACTTTGCGCTGCTGGCGCAGCAGGCCGAGCTATTGCCTTTGGGCTACCCGGTGCTGGCAGGCTGGTCGCGCAAATCGTCTTTGGCTGCGGTCACACAAACATCGCTGGCCCTTGCGGCGCGGCTTGACGTGCTTGACCGGCTGGTGCCCAGCGTCACCGCTGCCGTGCTGGCCGTGCAAAACGGTGCCCACGTGGTGCGGGTGCACGACGTGAAAGAAACGGTGCAGGCACTCAAGGTGCTGGCGGCGATGCAAGCACAACGCAAACAACAATGACAAAGGTGAGGTGAATATGGGACGGAAATTTTTTGGAACCGATGGCATTCGTGGCACTGTGGGGCAAGCCCCCATCACGCCCGACTTTGTGCTGCGACTGGCGCACGCCGTGGGCCATGTGCTCAAGGAAACCGAGGCACGCCCCACGGTGCTGATCGGCAAGGACACCCGGATTTCTGGCTACATGCTCGAAAGCGCGCTAGAGAGCGGCTTCAACTCCGCCGGGGTGGATGTGGTGCTGCTCGGCCCCTTGCCCACGCCGGGCGTGGCCTACCTCACGCGCGC
>JBEEJM010000088.1:0-5485 GCA_041169205.1 Pseudomonadota bacterium
GTCGCGCACAAAGCGGGCAAAGCAGCGCGAGCCGTTGCCGCACTGCTCCACTTCCTGGCCATCTGCGTTGTGGATGACGTACTCAAAATCGATGCCCTCGGCGGGCGATGGGCGCACGGTCAAAATTTGGTCGGCCCCGACACCGAAGTGGCGGTCACCCAGAAACCGGTAGTGCGCTTCGGTCAGGCCCAGGCGGCCACGGGTCTCGTCGAGCACGACAAAGTCGTTGCCGGCCCCCTGCATTTTGGTGAATGGAATGCGCATGTTGCGATTATCGCCGTGCTACAACTCGGTGCTCGCCACCATGCCGGTCTTCATGGTCTCGGCCATGAAGTGCATCACATCCTGCTCACGGCCCTTGAAGCCATGCTGGGTTTGGGCCTGGCAAACGCCTCCGGTAAATCCGCTGCCACCGGTGACCGTAATCAGCGGCAGTTTGTAAGCCTCGGCAATACGCACTGCACCGGTGTAGGTGGTGACAGAACAGGGGTCGTCCCGGTGGTGCACAAAGTACTGCGGGATGTCGGCTTTGCCGTAGTCGAAACCTTGCAGCTCACGGACAGAGTTTTTCGCCAGTGGCTCGGTAATGCTGGCCGTGTGAATGGCACCCGCGTAGGCCTTGCCGCCATACAGCGCCATGAACGACGACGAAACCGTGCCCAAACTGGTACCCACCAGCCAAACCTGCTTGAGCGAGGGCTGCATCTGCTGCACTTTGGCTATGAGCAATTGCACGTCGATTTGTCGCTGGGCAGAGGCCTGGTAGGCGCTGGCGCAGGTGTCGCCACTGTCGGTGGGGCAATCTACTACCAGCGTGGCAATGCGCTCGTCTGCCAGGTGCCTGCGGGAGCGAATCAAGAAATTGCCGGTGAGCTGGGAGTTAGTCATCACACCGCCCTGCACCACCGGGCGCACCACCGAAGGGCTGCCTGGCAACAGCACCGCAAGGATGTCGGGCGCGGTGGCACCGGTTTTGAGTGACAACACGCCGACCTGGTTCACATCGGCACGCAGTGGCACGGACACCAGCGTTTCGGTCAGACCCTCGGCATGGGCGGGCACGCCATGAACCGGCACACGTTGCGCCACGGCGGCTGGCAGGGCGCAGGCCATCGCAAGCCCCAGTAAAAGACTGCCGCGAATGACGTTGGGGCTATGACGCATGGGGGGAGTGCAGGGCGCGCAACTCGCGCATGGCGTCCAGCAAGGGCAGATGCTCAATACCGCCCGCCATGGGGAACCGCGTATTGGCACTGCTGATAACGCAGCGCCGGGTGGCACCAATGTCGTCGCAAGCAATGTGGTACCCCCGGCTGACCGTGGGCGCGCTGGAGCGCTTGATCTCCACGGCCCACAGCGCCCCACCGGGCAACTCCAGCACCAGGTCTATTTCTGCACCCACCGCGGTGCGGTAGTAGCTGGCCTGGGTGTTGGGCGGGGCGCAGGCAAGCAGGTTTTCAATAATCCAGCCCTCCCAACTACCGCCCACCACCGGGTGCCCCAGCAGTGTGCGGGTGTCCCCCAGCCCCAGCAAGGCGTGGACCAAACCGCTGTCGCGCACATAGACTTTGGGGGCCTTCACCAGCCGCTTGGACGATTGCCGGGCCCACGGCTGCAAGCGGCGCACCAGAAGCAGGTCGCACAGCAAATCCAGATAGCGCGCAATGGTTTGCCCACTCACCCCCAGCGACGACGCCAGGCGCGCGGCGTTGAGCACCTGGGCCTGCTCATAGGCCAGCATGGTCCACAGGCTGCGCAAGGTCTGCGCGGGAATGCGGGGGCCGAGCTGCGGGATATCGCGCTCCAGGTAGGTGGTGATGAACTGCTGACGCCAGCGCAGGCTGGCGGCATCGCTGCGTGCCAGATAGGCGTCGGGGAACCCACCGCGCAACCACAGCCCACCCGGCGTAGCCGCATCGGTGGCAGGCAACTCAGTCACGACAAAAGGCGCCAACTCCACGTAGGCCAAACGGCCCGCCAGGCTTTCAGACGACTGGGCCAGCAAGGCCATGCTGGCCGACCCCAGCAACAAAAACTGGTTGACCCGCGCACCCGCCCGGCGTCGCTGGTCTATCACCCCCCGCAATACCGCGAACAGGCCCGGCATGCGTTGCACCTCGTCCAGCACCACCAGACTGTCGGCATGGGCCGCAAAAAAAGCGCTGGGGTCGCTGAGCTGGGCCAGATCCGCCGGGTCTTCCAAATCCAGGTAAAGCGTTTTTTGCGCCATGCCATCGGCCACCTGCCGTGCGAGCGTGGTCTTGCCCACCTGACGCGGGCCCAAAATCGCAACTGCAGGGAACTCCGCCAGATATTGGCGCAATTCGTCATGGATTTGGCGGATAAACATGGTTGTAATTATTCCACGACTAGGAATAATTGCAATATTGCTACTGGCCGATAGTTTTGGTTGCAAAATGCCTGCATGGTTCGCCCGACTCAAATACTTACTCCCAACGCCTCCAGCCCTATGCCAGCCCCCACCGACTGGCAGACTGACCGGCCGGTTGCGTTGCTCAAAAACGTGATGCGGCTCACCGCCCCCAATCCGGGCGTGATGACCGGCCCTGGCACCAATAGTTATCTGGTGGGCGACGCGCACACCGGCTTCATCGTGATCGACCCGGGCCCAGCCGACCCGGACCATTTGCAGCGACTGTGGCAAGCGGCCCGCTACCCGATTGACATGGGTGGCGAGGGCGGCAATATCGCCATGATTGTGTGCACCCACTCGCACCCCGACCACTCCCCCGGTGCTGCACCGCTGCAGGCGCTGTGCGCCAACCATCCGCCCATTCTGGGCCTGCCATCGGCCCCCACGGCGCGTGCGGCCAGCGAGTTCACGCCCGACAGAGTGCTATCAAAAGGTGAGCTTCTTGCGCTTATTCCACGGGGGCTAGAGGCCAATTTGGCTCAAAATTCGCACACCCTGCAAGCCATTCACACGCCCGGCCATGCGGCCAACCACGTGTGCCTGGTTTTGCTGGAAGACGGGCTGCTGTTCTCGGGCGACCACGTGCTCAACGGCAGCACCACGGTGGTAGACCCACCCGACGGCAATATGCGCGACTACATTGACTCGCTGGACTTGCTGAGCGCCACCTGCACCGAGCACGGCGTGCAGTACATCCTGCCCGCGCACGGCCACGTGATCGACGGCGCGCTGGAGGCCATTGCCCAGCTAAAAGCCCACCGGCTTAAGCGCGAAGCCAAAATCGCCGCCATCATGCAGGCCAACCCTTTGGGCAGCCTGGACGACTGGCTGCCTTTGGCCTATGACGACGTACACCCGCGCATCTGGCCTGTGGCCAAGCGCTCCCTATTGGCCCACGTAGAGCGCATTCTTGCTTTGCAAAACACACAAGGCCAGCCATGAGCACCCGCCCCACTTTGCAACGCCAAACCGATGACGGTGAGCGCCTGTCCAAACGCGTGATGCAGCTCAAAAACTGCTCGCGCAAAGAGGCCGAACAGTACATCGAGGGGGGCTTTGTGCAGGTCAACGGCGTGGTGGTAGAAGAACCCATGCACCGCGTTACCCAGCAAACCGTCAACGTGGACCCCAAAGCCAGCCTGATGGACCTCAATCCGGTCACCCTGCTGCTGCACAAACCCGCGGGGGTCCAAGACCCCTTAAGTCTGCTCGGCCCGGCCAACCATTACCGGCAAGACAACTCGGGCATTCGCCTGCTCAAGCGCCACTTTGCCAAGCTCAGCTACCCGGTACCGATTGAACACGGTGCCAGCGGCCTGGTGGTGTTTACCCAAGACTGGCGCACTGAGCGCAAGCTGACGGAAGAGCTGGGGGAGATGGAGCATGAGCTGATGGTCGAGGTGCGCGGCGAGATTGAGCCCGAAGCCCTGGCCCCCATCCTGCGTGCGCTGCAAGACGACCGCAAGGCCCTGCCCCACGCCAAAGTAAGCGTCAACAGCAGCACCCCCGAGGGCAGCCGTTTGCGTTTTGCCATCAAGGGCGCACACCCCGGGCTGGCCGCGCATTTGTGCAGCCTGGCCGGGCTGGACGTGGTGGCCATGCGCCGCACCCGGATAGCCCGCATTGTGCTGAGCGACTTGCCGCCGGGGCAATGGCGCTACCTGGGGCCCCACGAGCGGTTTTAAATCCGTGTAGCCAAGAAATTGGTTACAAATCACCTGGCTTTACGGCCATTGTGTTGCTACCTTTAAACCTAAGATGGCAACAAAACAGGAGCCGCCATGCCACGCCACTTCTCCGCCTCACTCATTTCCGTTTGCCTGCTGCTGGGCGGCGCGTGCGCGCACGCGCAGGGGCGCTATGCCTTGGTTTCGATAGGCAACTCCACCTACATGGGCAATGCGCAAAGCGACGGCGACGCGGCGCTCACGACCGCCGGGCAAACCGGCATCAGCTCGTCCGTCAGCACCCGCAGCACCGGCTACAAAGCCCTGCTAGGCTACCAACTCAGCCCCAGCTTCGCGGTGGAAGGCGGCTATTGGGACATTGGCAATTTGGCCAAATACCAGGCCACAGCCTCTGGCGGTGGCCTCAATGTGGACTACAAAGGCATGGGGCTCAACGCATCGGCGCTGGGGTTGGCACAGATCAACAGCGAGCTGTCGGTGTTTGGCAAGCTGGGCCTGACGTACAGCAGCGTGACGGGCAGCGGGTCTGGGCCGGGTGTGTCCGTCAGCAGTACCGAAGAAAAGGCCAGCCTGGGCTATGGCGTGGGCGGCATTTACCACCTCACCCCCAAGCTGGGCCTACGCGCCGAGTGGGAGCGGCTTTACAGCGATGTGACGCTGTTCAGCGTCGGCTTGCAGGTCAAGTTCTGAAGCCGCGGGTTAGCCGGGTTAGCTAACGATGTAGCTCTGCAGCTGGCTGATGGTTTGCTCGTGGTCTTTGATGATGTCGTCCATGATGTCGCGGATCGAGATCATGCCCAGCACCTTGCCGCCATCCACCACGGGCAGGTGGCGAATTTTCTTTTGACTCATCAAGACCATGCAGTCGTTGGTCGAGGTTTGTGGCGACACCGTCAGCACATCGGGTGTCATGATGTCTTTCACCGGCGTGTCTTTCGACGAGCGGCCTGCCAGCGCGATTTTGCGGGTGTAATCGCGCTCTGAAAAAATGCCTGCCAGCTGGGTTCCGTCCATGACCACCATGGCCCCGACGTTGTGATCGGCCAGCCTTTTTAACGCATCAAATACGCTGTCTTGGGGGTTGAGGCTCCAGACGGTGGCCTCGCTATTTTTTAGCAATTCGTGGACGGGGCGCATAGTTCCTCCGGTGACAAGGGTACGAACACCCACCATACATCAAAAAAAGTGTGAAGCCCACCGATAAGCCGGATTCTGTGCACGGAAGTTACCCTCCGTGTGACCACCATTACTCTGGGCCGCTGGTCACCCAAACGGCTCGATGCTACCTACCCGCCAACTCCGGGGGCCCCGTCAACGTTGGCCTACTTGGTATTGCTGCGCGTAGAGATTGCCCGTTTCACCC
>JBEEJM010000089.1:0-3239 GCA_041169205.1 Pseudomonadota bacterium
TGTGCCATGCCTCCAGTGTGGCGGCTTTGCTCGAGGGGGTGGGTTCTGGTGCGGTGAGTAACCAGGTCAATGACGTGGAGCACTCGGAGCTGATTTTTGTCATTGGCTCCAACCCCACATCCAACCACCCCGTGGCCGCCACCTGGATGAAGAATGCGGCCAAAAAAGGCGCAAAGATTGTGCTGGCCGACCCCCGCATTACTGACATTGGCAAGCACGCCTGGCGCACGTTGCAGTTCAAGGCCGATACCGATGTGGCCATGCTTAACGCGCTGATTCATACAGTGATTGAAGAAGGCCTGGCCGACCAAGACTTTATTGCCAAACGTGCCAACAATTACGAGGCATTGCGCGAAAACGTCAAGGGCTACAGCCCGGAGGCGATGGAGCCTATTTGCGGCATTCCGGCGCAAACCTTGCGCGAAGTGGCCCGTGCCTTCGCCAAAGCCAAGAGCGCCATGATTTTGTGGGGCATGGGTGTGAGTCAGCACGTGCACGGCACCGACAATGCGCGCTGCCTGATTGCCCTGGTTACCGTTACCGGCCAGATCGGCAAACCCGGCTCGGGCCTGCACCCATTGCGCGGCCAAAACAATGTGCAGGGTGCATCCGATGCGGGTCTGATCCCCATGATGTACCCCAACTACCAGCGCGTCACCAACAAGGCGGCACACGACTGGTTCGAGAACTTCTGGGGCATGAAGCTGGACGACCAGCCCGGCTACACCGTGGTCGAAATCATGCACAAGGCGCTGGCGCCCGACAGCGATCCGCACAAGATACGCGGCATGTACATCATGGGGGAAAACCCCGCCATGAGCGACCCTGATCTGAACCACGCGCGCCACGCGCTGGCCTCGCTCGAGCACCTGGTGGTGCAAGACATCTTCATGACCGAGACCGCGTGGTTGGCCGATGTGGTGTTGCCTGCCACGGCCTGGCCAGAAAAGACCGGGACCGTGAGCAACACCGATCGCATGGTGCAGTTGGGCAAGCAAGCCATCGACCCGCCAGGCCAAGCCAAACCCGACCTGTGGATCATTCAGCAAATCGCCACGCGTATGGGGTTGAACTGGAACTACGCTGGCGAGTTCGATGGCGTAGCCGAGGTGTATGAAGAAATGCGCCAAGCCATGCACGCCGCTATCTCGGGTATTACCTGGGAACGGCTGCAACGCGAATCCAGCGTGACCTACCCTTGCCTGAGCGCCGAAGACCCGGGCTCTCCCACTGTGTTCATTGACCACTTTGCGACGGAAGATGGGCGTGTGAATCTGGTGCCGGCCGACATCATTCCTGCCAATGAACGGCCGGACGCGTCCTTCCCGTTTGTGCTGATCACCGGCCGCCAGCTGGAGCATTGGCACACCGGCAGCATGACACGCCGCGCCACCGTGCTGGACGCGATTGAACCGATGGCAACCGCGTCAATGTGCGGTGACGATTTGCAGGCCCTGGGCTTGCAGCCCGGAGATGTCATTACCGTGCAATCACGTCGCGGTCAGGTGGCGATCTATGTGCGCCGGGACGACGGCACGCCCAAAGGTGCGGTGTTCATTCCATTCGCCTACTACGAAGCGGCGGCCAACTTGATGACCAATGCGGCGCTGGATCCGTTTGGAAAAATCCCTGAATTCAAATACTGTGCAGTAGCCATCCGCCGTGGTGGCCAACCAGGTGCGTCTGGCTACGCGGCGAAAGCTGCGGCTGCTTCCGTGCATTGAGTCACATCATGCGGTCCACCAAACCCTTTCTCACCCAAGCCCGCGTGCCGCTAACGCACGCGGTGGAGGCGGTGAACGAGTTTGGTGAGCGCGTTTCCGTGTCGATACCGTCCGAGCGCGCGCTCACGGTGTATGTGGACAAGGTAGAGATCGTCACCCTCATGACGCTGGGCGCACAGCCCGAGTGGCTGGTGTTGGGTTTTTTGCTCAACCAGCGCTTGGTCCAATCGGCCAAAGACGTGGAGTCCATCACGGTGGACTGGGACGTAGGTGCGGCTGCCGTTAAAACCCGCAAGGGCATTGCGGAGCTGCAAGCCAAAACGGCCAAACGCATTGTGACTACGGGTTGCGGGCAGGGCAGCATGTTTGGCGGGCTGATGGACGCGGTGGAGCACATCGAGCTACCGGCGGCCACCATCACCCAGAGCCAGCTCTACGGCATGGTCAATGCCATTCGTTTGCAGCAAAGTACCTACAAGGCGGCCGGTTCCGTACACGGTTGTGCGCTGTTCCAGGGTGAAGAAATGTTGCTCTTCGTCGAAGACGTGGGGCGACACAACGCGATTGACGCCATTGCAGGCTGGATGGCGCTGCAGACCGGTATGCGCAGCCAGGACAAGTTTTTTTACACCACCGGCCGGCTCACCAGCGAGATGGTCATCAAGGCCGCGCAGATGGGCATACCGGTCGTCGTGTCGCGCAGTGGCATAACGCAAATGGGGCAAATGGTGGCCCAGCGTCTGGGCCTGTGCGCTATTGGTCGCGCCACTAACAAGCGTTTCTTGTGCTTTACCGGTGCCCATCGGCTGGTGCTGCAACCCGAGCTGGCTGGCGCGCGCCTGCAGGCTGCCGCCTGAATTCCCACATTGCCTTGAAAGCCCATAGCTGGGCAGGCGACTTATCGTTTACGTTAAGGTGTCGCCATGAATCTTTCTTTTTGGCGTTTGGGCTGGCGCACGCTGTGGCGTGATCTGCGTTCGGGTGATTTACGACTAGTCATTGTTGCGGTGCTGTTGGCCGTGGCGGCAGTCACAGCGGTGGGCTTTTTTGCGGATCGACTTAAAGGCGGTTTGCAGCGCGATGCCCGCCAGCTCTTGGGCGGTGATGCTGTCGTCTCTAGTGACAACCCCACGCCACCTGTATTGCTGGACAAAGCCAAATCGCTGGGGCTGGTGTCGGTGGGCACGCTGGGCTTCCCGACTATGGCCCGTGCTGCGGAGGCGCAGGGCGGGGCCTCCAAATTGGTGGCGTTGAAGGTAGTGCAAACAGGCTACCCCTTGCGCGGAAGCTTGCAAATTGCCGCTGCCCCGGACGCGCCAGACCACGCCACCCGAGACATCCCCCCACCCGGCCAAGCCTGGGTGGACGCCGCGCTGCTCGAAGACTTGGGTTTGAAAGTGGGCGACGCCTTGTTGCTGGGCGAGAGCCGCCTCACCATTGCCGCCGTTATTGTGGTGGAGCCCGACCGGGGAGCGGGGTTTATGAACTTTGCGCCGCGGGTGATGATTCACCAGG
>JBEEJM010000090.1:0-4940 GCA_041169205.1 Pseudomonadota bacterium
AATCACGTCGCGAATGCTGGCCGAATCGGTCAGCAGCATCATCAAGCGGTCAATACCGATGCCGCAACCACCGGTGGGGGGCATGCCGTATTCGAGGGCGCGCAAAAAGTCGTGGTCAAAGAACATGGCCTCGTCGTCGCCGCTGTCCTTGGCGTCCACCTGGGACTGAAAGCGTGCCACCTGTTCCTCGGCGTCGTTCAACTCCGAGAAACCGTTGCCGAACTCGCGGCCAGTGATGTAGAGCTCAAAGCGCTCGGTCACGTCCGGGCGGGTGTCGCTGGCGCGTGCCAGGGGGGAAATTTCGACCGGGTGTTCGCAAATGAAAGTCGGCTGCCAGAGCTTTTCTTCCACGGTTTCTTCAAAATACAGCACTTGCAGGCCCGCCAGGCTGCGGGCGGAGAGCTGCTTCTTGGCCTCCGTCAGGCCCAGTTTGCGCAAGGCGTTGGTGAGCCAGTCGCGGTCGTCCACGTTGACACCGGCCTCGGTGTGCTTGAGGATGGCTTCGCGGATGGTCAGGCGCTCAAACGGTTGTTCCAGATCCACCGGTTTGCCGGCGTAGGTCAGTTGCAGCGAGCCAGTGGCCTTCATGGCGGCGTCGCGGATCAACGACTCGGTGTAGTTCATCAGGTCCTGGTAATTCCAGTAGGCCGCGTAGAACTCCATCATGGTGAACTCGGGGTTGTGGCGCACGCTGATGCCTTCGTTGCGGAAGTTGCGGTTGATTTCGAACACACGATCAAAGCCGCCGACGATCAGGCGCTTCAAGTACAGCTCTGGCGCGATGCGCAAGAACATCTGCTGGTCCAACGCGTTGTGGTGCGTGGTGAAGGGCTTGGCGTTGGCACCGCCAGGGATCGGGTGCAGCATGGGCGTCTCGACTTCCAGAAAGCCGTGCTGCACCATGAACTCGCGCAGGCCGCTCACAGCCTTGCTGCGGGCCACGAAACGCTTTCGTGTCGACTCGTCGGTCATCAGGTCGATATAGCGCTGGCGGTATTTCACTTCTTGGTCATTGATGCCATGGAACTTGTCCGGCATGGGGCGCAGGCTCTTGGTGAGCAGGCGCACGCTGGTGGCGTGGATAGACAACTCGCCCGTCTTGGTTTTGAACACCTTGCCTTCAGCGGCCACGATGTCGCCCAGGTCCCAGTGCTTGAAGCGCTCGTACAGTTCAACCCCAACGTCTTCACCCTTGACATAAATCTGGATGCGTCCACCGCTGGGGCCAAACGACGCATCTTGCAGAGTGCAAAAGCTGGCCTTGCCCATGACGCGCTTGAGCATCATGCGGCCCGCCACCTTGGCCGTGACATCCATGGACGCCAGTGCCTCGGCAGAGTGCGAATCGAACTCGGAAAACAGCGCTTCGGCTTTGTAGTCGGGCTTGAAGTCGTTGGGGAATGCCACGCCGTGGCCGTCCGCTTGTTGCTGGCGAATGGCCTTGAGCTTTTCGCGGCGCTCCAGCATCAGCTGGTTTTCGTCTTGCGGTGCGGAAGCGGCGGAAGGAGGGGAGGCTGGAGCGGTGGCGTGGGTGTCAGACATGGAAGGGGGTATTCAGCGGGCCAAAACCTTCGATTCTACGAGGGCCGCTGTGAGGGTCACGGTCCCAGGCACAGCGGCTATGATGCGCGAGCTTTATCCTGTACCACCATGCTCTACCAAATCGTCTCCCTGTTGTTGGAAGTTGTCGCTGGAATGCTGGCAGGCGTGTGCCTGTTACGCCTCTACATGCAGTACCAGCGCATTCCCATGTCCACCCGCTCGGGCAACCCGATGGGCAAGTTTATTTTTGCGTTGACCGACTGGCTGGTGCTGCCACTGCGGCGGTTTGTGCCTGCCGTGGGGCGCTGGGATGTGGCCAGCTTGCTGGCTGCGTTTTTGATTCAGCTGGCGCAGTTTTGCGTGCTGTGGCTGTTGACGGGTATGGCGGCCAGCCTGGTATCGGTGGTGGTGCTGGCGGTGTTTGGCCTGGTGCGCATGGCGATTTCGGGCCTCACCGGTTTGGTGATCGTGTACGCCATCCTGTCGTGGGTGCAGACGCAGTCGTATATGGCCGACCTGCTGGAGCGCCTGGTGATGCCCGTGCTGATTCCGATTCGGCGTGTGGTGCCGCTTGTCGGCGGCGTGGACCTGTCGCCGCTGGTGCTGCTGGTGCTGCTACAGATTGCGGCGATTGTGCTGGGCTCGGTACAGGCTGGCGTGCTGGTCGCCGTGGCCTGACCTTCCCAACTATTTAGATCACTGCGTCAGCGGGCTGGCGCTGCAACATGGCCAGCGTGTCGGCAATGGTCTTGCGCAACTCGCGGCGATCGCAAATGAAGTCGATCGCGCCCTTGGTTTGCAAAAACTCCGCACGCTGAAAGCCTTCGGGCAGCGTGACACGCACGGTGGACTCAATCACGCGGGGACCGGCAAAACCAATCAACGCCTTGGGCTCGGCGATCACCACATCGCCCAAGAAGGCAAAGCCAGCGCTCACGCCCCCCATGGTCGGGTCGGTCAGCACGCTGATGTAAGGCAGGCCTTTTTTGGCCAGACGGGTCAGCGACGCATTGGTCTTGGCCATTTGCATCAGGCTGAGCAGACCTTCCTGCATGCGTGCGCCGCCGGTCGCGGTAAAGCAGATGAAGGGTACTTTTTGTTCGATGGCGGTGTGTACGGCACGCACAAAGCGCTCACCCACCACGGAGCCCATGCTGCCACCCATGAATTCGAATTCAAAGCACGCGGCGATGACGCTCACGCCATGCACTGCACCGCCCATGACGATCAGCGCGTCGGTCTCGCCGGTGTTCTCCAGCGCTTCTTTCAGGCGCTCGGGGTATTTGCGGCTGTCTTTGAACTTGAGCGCATCGACCGGCAGCACTTCCTGGCCGATCTCGAAACGGCCTTCGTTGTCCAGAAAGACATTGAGGCGCGCACGGGCACCAATCCGGTGGTGGTGGCTGCAGGTGGGGCAGACGTTCTGGTTCTGCTCCAGATCCGTCTTGTACAACACCGTTTCGCAGCTGGGACACTTGATCCACAGACCTTCGGGCACGCTGCGGCGCTCGGTCGGGTCGGTGTGTTGAATTTTTGGGGGTAGTAGTTTTTCTAGCCAGCTCATGCGTGTTCTCCTAAGCGGTGTCCAAGCGACAAGGGGGCATTATCACCTTGCCGTGGCGGTGTCTATTTGACGAAAGTTTCGCTGCGTTCCCACAGCGTTTTCGCCAGCACGGTGTCCTGTCCCAATGCACTGGGTATGCGGGGCTTGCATTTGTCGTAATACAGGCCGGATTCGCTGGCCAAAGCAGGCGCGGTGGCGCAGTGCAGCGTAGTTTGGGCCCCTTCTTCGGCAGTGATCATGCCGGCGAGTTTCAGCAAGGGGCGCAGGAACCAGGGAACGTGTCGCCACACCTCGGTTGCCACCACGCCGGGGTGCAGCGAGTAGGTGGTTACGCCCGTGCCCTGGAGGCGGCGTGACAGTTCGGCGCTGAACAGCAGGTTGGCGAGTTTGGACTGGCCGTATTCGGCAATAGCGGTGGTCGTGGCCGTGTGTTGGCGCAGCGCCTCCCACTGGATGGCCTTGCAGCGGGTGTGCGCGCGGCTGGACACGGTGACAATGCGCGCCGGGGCGCTTTGCACCACGCGCTCCAGCAGCAGCTGGGTTAGCAGAAAGTGGCCGAGGTGGTTCACCCCAAAGGCCAACTCGAAGCCGTCTTTGGTTTGTCCACGGGTGCCCGCCAGTCCGGCGTTGTTGATGAGGATGTGCAGCGGCACATCGCGCGCCAAAAACTCGGCCGCACAGCGGCGCACATTGGCCAAGTCGGCCAAGTCCAACGCCAGCCACGCAATGGGCTCAGCACCGGGGATGGCCGCCACTTCGTCGATCAGCGCCTGTGTGCGCTGTTTTGACTTGCTGGCGACGAACACCTTCGCACCGCGTTGGGCCAGCTCACGGGCCGTCACCCGGCCGATGCCGGTGTTGGCCCCGGTGATGAAAACATTGCGCCCGCGCAGGGACGTGGAATCGGTAGAAGTCATGCAGCCTTAGGTGTCGAGCGCGGTGCGGATTTCGCGCAGAAAATTCTGAGCGGTCGCGGCGACCTGGTCACGCTGCTGGTTTTCGATCAGCTGGATGATCTTGCTGCCAATCACCACCGCATCGGCCACGCGTGAGATGGTTTTTGCGGTGGCTGCATCGCGAATACCGAAGCCCACGCCCACCGGGACGGTGATGTGCTGGCGGATGCGCGGCAGCATGGCTTCTACCGCGCCGATATCGAGCGCGCCCGAGCCGGTCACGCCTTTGAGCGACACGTAGTACACATAGCCGCTGGCGACGCGCGCCACCTGCGCCATGCGGGCATCCGTGCTGGTGGGGGCCAGCAGGAAGATCAGGTCCATGGCGTGGGCGCGCAGGTCGGCGGCAAAGGCCTCGCACTCTTCGGGCGGGTAGTCGACGATGAGCACACCGTCCACGCCGGCTTCGGACGCGTCTTTGACGAAGGGGCTAGAAACGCCCGCAGCGGCGTGCTTCTGGTCGTAGCGTTCCACCGGGTTGGCGTAGCCCATCAGCACCACGGGGGTCGTGGCGTCGGTTTTGCGAAATTCGCGCACCATGGCCAGGATTTGGACCAAGCCAATGCCAAAGGCCAGGGCCTTGTCGCCTGCCTTCTGGATGACGGGGCCATCGGCGCTCGGGTCGGAGAAGGGCACGCCCAGCTCGATCACATCCGCGCCGCCTGCCACCATGGCATGCATCAGCTCAGGCGTGACGTCGGCAAACGGGTAGCCCGCCGTGACGAAGGGGATGAGGGCCTTGCGCCCTTGGGCGGCAAGGGCTTGGAAGGTGGGTTCGATTCGGCTCATGCTATTACTTTCGTAGCTGCTCACGCACGCTTGACGGGGGCTGCAACCACATTTACCGTTAAATTGCCCTTCACGGACTGGCCTGTGCA
>JBEEJM010000091.1:0-8328 GCA_041169205.1 Pseudomonadota bacterium
AGCGAAATGAGCCCGGCCAATTCGATCGAGATTGCCATCTGGGCCGCAGTGGGTGGCCGTGCCACGCTGATCGGCCCCATCGTGGGCGCCTTTTTGGTCAACGGTGCCAAGAGCTGGCTCACGGTGACCTACCCCGAGTTTTGGTTGTACTTTTTAGGTGCGCTGTTCATCGGCGTGACGCTGTACCTTCCCGATGGGGTGGTGGGCTTGGTCAAAAAAATCAGAGGGAGTAAAGCATGACTCCCGATCTGCTCGAACAAGGCGCGAAGCGCGTCGAGGCGCACATGGCGGCGTTGGCTGCCAAGACAGTGCAAACCGAGTCGGGTGGTCGCAACGCCGGCTTCGCGCGGGTCATGACTCCGGGCGAGGTCGATGTCACCCACGGGCGCATTTTGTACCTGGAAGATGTGCATGTGAGCTTCGATGGCTTCAAGGCCATCAATGGGCTGTCGCTGGACATTGCGCCGGGCGAGTTGCGCTGCATCATCGGCCCCAACGGTGCGGGCAAGACCACGATGATGGACATCATCACCGGCAAAACACGGCCCAATTCCGGCACCGTGTTTTTTGGCAGCACCATCGATCTGCTGCGCCACACCGAGCCCGAGATTGCGCAGCTGGGCATCGGCCGCAAGTTCCAGAAGCCCACGGTGTTTGAGCAACTCACGGTGTTCGAAAATCTGGAGCTGGCGCTGCATACCGACAAAGGTGTCAAGGCGTCGATGTTTTTTCGGCTCGACTCTGCGCAAAGCGACCGACTGGCCGAAGTGCTGCACACTATCCACCTGGCAGACAGCGTGGGGCGGCAAGCGGGCAATCTAAGCCACGGGCAAAAGCAGTGGCTGGAAATTGGCATGTTGCTGATGCAGGAGCCCAAGCTCTTGCTGCTGGACGAGCCGGTTGCGGGCATGACTGACGAAGAGACCGAACGCACGGCCGAGTTGTTTTTGTCGCTCAAGGGCAAGCACTCGCTCATGGTGGTGGAGCACGACATGAGTTTCATCCGCACCATCAGCGAAATCGTCACCGTGCTGTGCGATGGCTCGGTGTTGGCACAGGGCACGCTGGACCAGGTGCAGGCCGATGAGCGTGTGATTGAGGTGTACCTCGGAAGGTGAATATGCTCCAGGTAAAAAACATCAACCAGTACTACGGTGGCTCGCACATCCTGCGTGATGTGAGCCTGCAAGCCGAGCTCGGCAAGGTCACGGTCATCTTGGGGCGTAACGGGGTGGGCAAGACCACGCTGCTCAAGTCCATGATGGGCCTGGTGCCGATCAAGACGGGCTCCATCGAACTCGATGGCAAGCCCATCCACCAGGCCACGCCGTACGAGCGTGCCCGTGCGGGCATGGGTTTCGTGCCGCAGGGCCGCGAGATTTTTGGCCGCCTCACCGTAGAAGAAAACCTGCGTATGGGCCTGGCCTACAAACCGGCCAGCACGCCTATTCCACCAGAGTTGTTTGACCTGTTTCCAGTGCTCAAACAAATGCTGCATCGCCGTGGCGGTGACCTGTCTGGCGGGCAGCAGCAGCAGCTCGCCATTGCGCGTGCGCTGGCACCCCAACCCCGGGTGCTGATTCTCGATGAGCCCACCGAAGGCATCCAGCCCAGCATCATCAAGGATATTGGTCGGGTCATCCGCATGTTGGCGGACCAGGGCATGAACGGGCAGAAGGTGGCCATCGTGCTGGTGGAGCAGTACTACGACTTTGCCCGCGAACTGGCCGACGACTACCTGGTGATGGAGCGCGGTGCCGTCATTGCCCAGGGCAAGGGTGCCAATATGGAGATCGACGACGTGCGCAGCTTGGTCGCCATTTAGCACCTGCAAGCCCTGCGGCTTGCCGGATATGATGTGCGTCAAGATTAAAGCGCGCAATGGCAAGCATCAAAATATTGGTCGTTGAAGACGAGGCCATCGTGGCCCGTGACATCCGGTCGCAGCTTGCGGCTATGGGATACACGCCTGTGGGCCACGCCACTGCGGGTGAACAAGCCATCGCCATGGCCGGTGCCTTGCGCCCCGATCTGGTCTTGATGGATATTCAATTGGCGGGCCCTATGGACGGCGTCGTTGCCGCGCAGGCCATTCGGGACCAATTTTTCATTCCGGTGATATTCCTCACCGCCTTTGCCGCCGACGACATCATTGCCCGGGCCAAGCTCACCGAGCCCTATGGCTACATTCTCAAGCCGTTTTCTGAGCGCGAATTGCACACCGTGATTGAGATGGCACACTACAAGCACCAAGCCGAAATTCGGCTGCGCGACAATGCACACCAGTTGCGCGCCTTGTCCCAGCGCGTGCTGCAGGTGCAAGAGTCCGAGCGCAGGCGTGTCGCCATTGAGCTGCACGACGAAGTGGGGCAATCCCTGACCGCGCTCAAAATCAACCTGCTCGGGCACCCACGTTTTAAAGACCAAACGCCCGAGTCGCTGAATGCCGAAAACTTGCGCATCGTGGACGACGCGTTGCAACAAGTGCGCCGCTTGGCGCTGGCCCTGCGTCCCTCCATGCTGGACGACCTGGGGCTGGTACCGGCCTTGCGCTGGATGGCCGAGCAAGCCGCAAGCCGGGGTGGGTTTTTTGTGCAATTGCAGGCCAGCGATGCGCTGTCCGCCGAGCGCCTGTCCGCCGAGCTGGAGACCACCTGTTTTCGGATTGCGCAGGAGGCACTGACCAACATCACGCGCCATGCGCAGGCACTGCAGGTGCACATCACGCTGGGCCGCGATGGTGACCAATTGACCATGACCGTGCAGGACGATGGGTGTGGCTTCGATGTGGCGGCCATGCGGGAACGTGCCGTGCTGGGCACGAGCCTCGGGGTGCTGGGCATGCACGAGCGCGCGGTGCTGATCAATGGCCAGCTTGACATCATTTCAACGCCCGGGGAAGGCAGCCGCGTGTGCTTGCGCTGCCCCTGGCAATCTCAGGCGCTGGAGCCATGAAGCCCGCACGGGTGCTGCTGGCGGACGACCACACGCTGGTGCGTGCGGGTGTGCGAAAACTGCTGGAGTCCATGCCCGATATCGAGGTGGTGGGCGAGGCCGATGACGGGCGCAAAGTGCTGCTGATGGCCGAGCAATTGCAACCCGACGTGGTGCTGATGGATTTGTCCATGCCAGGCCTCACCGGGTTGGAGGCGACCGCCCGGCTGGTCCGGGCCTGGCCAAAAATGCGAATCGTGGTGCTGTCCATGCACCAAAACGAAGAGTACGTGCGCCAGGCGATGCGCAGCGGCGCGCGGGCCTACCTGCTCAAAGATGCTGCACCCGAAGAACTGGAGCTGGCGCTCCAAGCCGTCCTGTGCGGCCAAACCTATATCAGTTCCGCCGTGGCCAAAAGCGTGGTGGCGGGCAATACCGACCCCCGTGAGGTGCAGTCCAGCGCCGTGCAGCTCACGCCACGCCAAACCGAAGTCTTGCGCCTGGTGGTGGAGGGCTTGAGTTCCAAAGAGATCGCCCGCCGCCTGGATGTATCCGTCAAAACCGTGGACTCCCACCGCACCGGGCTGATGAAGCAGCTCGACATTCACGAGGTCACCGGCCTGGTGCGCTATGCCATGCGCACCGGCCTGATTTCTGTAGGCTTATAGCCTGCCAGGCCCCTAGCCATATGCGTGAACAGCTCTCAAATGAATAGCAACAACAGCGACTCCAAATCGTTGTTGCCTTGGGTTTTGGGTGTTGGCGTCGCCGTGTTGGGTTTGGTGGGCAGCGTGTTGTTTGCGCGCCAGCAAGACCAGGCTGCGACCCAGTTGGAGCAAGCGCGCGTAGACCAGGCGGCCAACGCGCTGACGCAAGCCCTGGAGGCACGGGTTGCGGCCTATGCCGAAATCGCGTTTGGGCTGCGGGGCCTGTTCATCGTCAACCCCCAGTTGCGGCGCAACGAATTCATTGCCGCGGTTGCGCAGCTGGGCGTGGAGAGCCGCTACCCCGGGATCAAAAATATTGCGTTTACCCGCTATGTCGCAGCCAAAGACAAGGCCACCTTCGAGGCCCGGGTACGGGCCGACACCTCGGTGGAGCCGCTGGGCTACCCCGGCTTTGCTATTCGCCCACCCGGCGAGCGCGCCGAATATTTTGTTGCCGATTACCTGTGGCCCCAAAGTGGCAGCAAGGGCATTCACGGCCTGGACATCAGCGCGCAGCCAGCCAATCTGGCGTCCATGCGCTATTCCAAAAGCAGCGGCAAACCGGTGGCCAGCGGTCCGTTTGATTTGCTGCAAGAAACCAGCCACCGCACGGGTTTGGTGATCCGGGTGCCGGTGTTCAAAGGGACCGAGTTTTTGGGCTCGGTAGCGGTCACCTTGCGGGTGTTCGATGTGTTTCAAAATCTGGAGCGCGAGGGGTTTTTACGGGGCTTGAGCCTGACACTGTCAGACACCGGCCCGACGGGGGACACCGCCGTCAGCGCGGCTGCCGTACCCGCAACCGCGCCCAGCCTGCCTTTGTATGCCACGCCAGCAATTCCCGGCGATGCAACCCGGCTGCACCACCACCGCGATGTGAGTTTGTACGGGCGCAACTGGCACCTTGACGCGCACCCCACGCAGTCGCTCCTGACCGACACCGAACGCCTGGCCCCCCGGTGGATGGAGTTGGGCGGCGGTTTGATGGCCTTGCTGCTGGGTGGGCTGGTCACGGCTTTGGCCCAGGGGCGCAGGCATGCCATGGAGCGCGAGGCGGCCAGCGAGGAGCGTTGGAAATTTGCCATCGAAGGCTCTGGTGATGGCCTGTGGGACTGGAGCGCGCCAAGCACCACGGTGTTTTTCAGCCCGCGCTGGAAGTCCATGCTGGGCTATACCGATGCGGAGGTTGGCAACCAGCGGACCGAATGGAGCGAACGCATCCACCCCGACGACCAAGCCCAGGTGCATGCCGATGTGCAGGCGCATCTGTCGGGCACATCGCCGGTGTACACCCATGCCTACCGCATGCGGTGCAAGGACGGCAGCTGGAAATGGGTGCTCGACCGGGGCATGGTGGTGCGCCGTGATGCCGCGGGCCAAGCGCTGCGCGTGATCGGAACGCATTCCGACATTACCGCCACCAAAAACATGGAAGCGGCACTGCGTGCAGAGCGCGATTTTTCAGCCGCCGTGGTCGACCACGCCGGTGCGCTGGTGGTGGTGCTGGACCGCGAGGGGCGCATTCGGCGCTTCAACCGCGAGTCCGAGCGCGTCAGTGGGTTGACGTTTTCCGAGGTCGAGGGCAAGTTCCCGTGGGACACGGTGTTGCCCCCCGAGATTGCCCAAACCCATAACCCGAGTTGGATGGGTGGCAGCTATGTTAACGAATGGGTCCACCGCGATGGCGTGCGCAGACTGATCGAGTGGAACAACTCGGTGCTCTTTGGCCCCACCGGTGTGCTGGACTACGTGGTGGCCATTGGCACGGACGTGACCGAGCGCAATAAAAACCAGGCTGCGCTGGAAGTCTCCTTGCGCGAAAAAAGTGCCCTGCTCAAAGAAGTGCACCACCGCGTCAAAAACAACCTCCAGGTCATTACCAGCCTGTTGCGCATGGAAGGGCGGCGCAGCGCAACGCCGGAAACCCGCCACGTGCTGACCGAGATGCAGGGGCGCATCCGCTCCATGGCCTTGCTGCACGAGTCGCTGTACCGCTCGGGCACCCTGGCCTCGGTCCATCTGGGGCCGTATTTGGGGGAGCTGGCCAAACAGGTGTTCCAGACGCAGCAGCTGCATCCCGGTGTGCGGCTGAGCCTGGAAATGGGCCATGTGGCCGTCGGAATGGACCAGGCCCTGCCACTGGGCTTGTTGGTGAATGAGTTGGTCGCCAACTGCCTGAAACACGCCTTCCCGGATGACCGCACCGGTGAAGTCCGCGTGTCGCTGCAAGCCCAGGGCAGCGACCCCCGCTGGTGTTTGCAGGTGGCCGACACTGGCGAGGGGTTGCCGCCGAATTTTGAGGCGCAGCGCGCCCAGTCGCTGGGCTTGCAGCTGGTGAACGATCTCACCCAGCAACTGGGCGGCGCGCTCGAAATTACCTCCCAACCCGGTGTGGGCGCTGTGTTTTCGGTGTTGTTCCGGCCGATCGAGCCATTCGCGCTCGTCATGCCTGCGTCATAAAAAAACTCAGGTATCGACCTGATACCGCATTTGGGTTTGAATCTTTAGACTTCGCCAAAAGTTGTTCTCTGGGAGCTGCGATGGCGTTAACGATATTGGTCATAGATGACTCCACCAGTCTGCGTCAAGTCGTGGCCATGACTTTGAAGGGCGCGGGCTACGACGTGCTCCAGGCCGGCGACGGTAAAGAGGCCTTGGCGTTTTTGGACGGTCGAAAAATCGCCATGTCGGTGTGCGACGTCAACATGCCCAACATGAATGGCATCGAATTTGTGATTGCGGCCAAACAAATTGCGGCCTACAAGTTCATGCCCATCCTGATGTTGACGACCGAATCCCAAGAGTCCAAAAAAGCCGAAGGCAAGGCAGCAGGGGCCAAGGCCTGGATGCTCAAGCCGTTCTCACCCAGCGCCTTGCTGAGCGCGGTGTCCAAGTTCTGCGCCCCCTAAAAAACACGCACGCAGGAGACCCCATGCACACACCGTTTGAGCTGCCTTCCGAGATGAATATTTACAACGTTTTGGAAACCCGCGACGCGCTGTTGGCCTGGGTATCGGAACAAGTTGTCAAAGGCAGTGCGCGCCTGCAGGTGTCGGCCCGCGATGTCACGGATGTCGACGGCTCGGGCTTGCAACTGCTGGCAGCCCTTTCCAACATGGAGCACAGCTGGCGCTTGGTAGAGGCCAGCGCGCCGTTTGCGCAGGCCTGCCGCACCATGGGCTTTGGTCACTGGCTTGATACGCGGGTGGCAGCATGAGCGCCGATTTCGATTCGGACCAGGACTTCATCCGCCAGGCCATGCCGGCCTTCATCAGTGAGGCGGCAGAACAAATTGAAGCCATCGAGACCTTGCTGCTCGAACTCGAAGAACAGCCCGACAACCGTGAGTTGCTGGACTCGTTGTTTCGCTGTGCCCATACCGTCAAAGGATCGGCGGGCATCTTTGGTCTGAACCGTGTCGTGGAATTCACCCACCACGTGGAGACCCTGCTGGACAAAATGCGCGAAGGTGACATTGCACTCACACCCGCTATCAGCACCCTGCTATTGCATTGCAACGACCAAATCAAATTCTTGGTCGACACCGCCGCCGATGACGACGCCGACACCGCCGAAGTCATCGCCCAGCGCGCAGACCTGGTCTTGCAGCTCAATCGGCTCACCGACGCACGCGCAGACACCGTGACGCCAGCCGTGGCCAGCGTGGCCGACGTGGCACAGAGCCCCGTGGCCGTGGCCCATGCACTGCGCATTTGGAAAATATCCGCGCGGTTCGGCATGGAAACTTTTCGCAATGGCATGGACCCACTGTCCATCGCCCGCTACCTGGCCACTTTGGGGATCGTCAAATCGGTGCGCTGCGGCACCGAAAACATTCCCCCCTTGGACCACCTCAATCCCGAGAGCTGCTACCTGAGTTTTGCCATGGAGCTGGAGACGGCGGCCCAGCGCGACGACATTGAAGGCGCGTTCAGCTTTGTGGCGGATGACTGCGAAGTCGAAGTCGTCGCCCCCGAAACGCAAGACCAAAAACTGGCGCGCGCCATCGACGACATCCCCGAGACCCCCCGGCTGGGTGACATGCTGGTGCAGGTGGGCGCGGTGTCGCAAGACAAGCTCAACCAGGTGCTCTCGACCCAGCAGCAAACCCATGGCATGCCTGCGGTGTCCAAGCCCAAAATTGGCGATCTGCTTGAAACCCAGGCCGGTGTGGCCCCCGAAGTGGTGGCCGCGGCGCTGGGCAAACAGCAAAAAATTCGTGACAACGCGCCCAGCGAAGAGCGCTACATCCGCGTCCAGGCCGACCGGCTCGACGCAGTCATCAACCTGTTGGGTGAGTTGGTGATTGCAGGTGCGGGTGCCACGCTGCTGGCGCGCGAAGCGGGCGAGGTCGGGCTGATCGAAGCCAACCTGTACATGAACAGCCTGATCGAAGAAATTCGCAACGGCACGCTGGGTCTGCGCATGGTGCCTGTGGGCGAGACCTTCAGCCGCTTTCGGCGTGTGGTGCGGGACACCGCCAGCAGCCTGGGCAAAGAAGTCAACTTAGAAATCATCGGGGGCGATGCCGAGTTGGACAAATCCATGGTCGAAAAAATCGCCGACCCACTCATGCACCTGGTGCGCAATTCTCTTGACCACGGGCTGGAGCCCCCGCAGGAGCGCCTGGCTGCGGGCAAAACAGCCGCCGGACGGCTCACCCTGAGTGCGCAGCACGAAACCGGTGCCA
>JBEEJM010000092.1:0-6314 GCA_041169205.1 Pseudomonadota bacterium
GCGCGGCTTCGCTGGAAATGGGCGGAAACACGTCTTCCACTTCATCAAACAACAAGGCCGCCTGGGCGCTGCCTTTGAGAAACACCTGCGCAATTTGCAATGAGCGGTACCGGTCGCGGCCGCTGAGCGAGTTGCCATCGCGGTCAGCATATTCCACTTCAAACAGCTCCAGGCCTGCTGCTTGCGCCACCACTTTGGCCAGTTCGGTTTTACCCGTGCCGGGCGGGCCATAGAGCAGAACATTGATGCCAGCCTCTTTGCCCGCCACTGCTTTGGACAACAAGTTGCACAGCACCGACGCGTCTTCGGACACGAAGGCGAAGTCGTCCACACCCAGCGCACTCTTGGTGGACAGCCGGGTAAATACCGCCATCAGCTCGGCCTGGTCACGGTAGTGGCGCATCAGCACTGGGGGCAGCTTTTCACTGACCTTCATCAGGTCGGCCAGGTCGGTGATGTTGTGCTCGGAAATCAGGTTTTCTACCAGGCCAATGCGCTCCAGCCGGGAGCCCGCACGCAGCGCCTCGCCCAGTTCCTGGGCGCTAACACCCGCCACTTCGGCCATGGCGGCAAAGGCCTCAGGCGCATTGTTGACCTTGAACTCCACCAGAATGCTGCGCATGTCGCGCTGGTAGCGGGCCAGCGTGCCGTACAACAACAGCGCGCGCTCGGCCTTGTTGAGTTGCAGCAGGCTGGCCAGCGAGTTGATGTTTTTTTCCACCAGGGTGGACTGCTTTTTGAGCGCATGGCCCAGCCATTCGGCGGTGATGGCCAATACGGAGGTCAAGTCTTTGGGCTGGTCTTTGGCGTAGTCGTCCAGAAAGAAGAACAGCGTGGCCTCGTCGTAAGGCCCACGCCAGACGCCAAACCGGGCCAGAAATTCCGTGGCATCGAGCACGTCGTGCCCGCGCCACAACTCATTGCCCTGGCACCGGTGGCCCAAAAACTCGCGCAGGCGCGCCAGCACGGAGACCGGCCACACCAGATGCCGCCCGGCCAAGCCCACCACGCCACTGAAATCCCGCCGGACATTGAACGCCGCACCCTGGCGCGCCGCCAGCGTCAGCACAAAGTGCGAACACATCAGGTCGAGCACCGGCGCGTCCGGCAAGCCGGGTGAGGCAATCAGGTGCCCGTCAAGGGGCTGGAACAGTGAACGCTTGGCCATCAAACGCCTCCGACACAGGAGTGTGCAAGCCCACCATAGCGCAGCTTGCAGTGGGATGGAAGTTTTTTGGACAACTTTTTTGGCATGAATCGCACGACAATGCCTGCATGCTTGAATACAACGACATCCTCCAGGCCGCACAACGGCTCGCGGGCCATGTGCTGCACACACCCTGTGTGGCCTCGCAAACCCTGTCTGACATTACCGGGGCCCAGGTATTTTTGAAGTTTGAAAACTTGCAGTTCACCGCGTCTTTTAAAGAGCGCGGCGCCTGCAACAAACTCTCCCAACTCACCCCCGAACAATCGGCACGCGGTGTGATTGCCATGAGTGCGGGCAACCACGCGCAGGGGGTGGCGTTTCATGCGCAACGCCTGGGCCTGCGCGCGGTCATCGTGATGCCGCGCTTCACGCCCGGGGTCAAAGTGGAACGCACGCGCGGCTTTGGTGCCGAAGTCATCTTGCATGGCGACACGTTGGACGAAGCGCGCAGCCACGCACTGGAACTTGCCGCTGCGCAGCAGCTGACCTTTGTGCACCCCTATGACGATGCAGCCATCGTGGCCGGGCAAGGCACCGTAGCGCTGGAGATGCTGCAGCAGGTGCCCGACCTGGACACCCTCATCGTGGCGGTAGGTGGCGGTGGGCTGATTGCGGGCATGGCCACGGTGGCCAAGGCGCTGCACCCGCAAATGGAAATCGTTGGCGTGCAGACTTCCCGATTCCCCGCCATGTTCAACGCCATCAAAGGCACGCAGCACGCACAGGGGACCAGCACGATTGCGGAAGGCATCGCAGTGGGCACGCCCGGACGCATCCCGCAAGAGATCATCCAGGCGCGTGTCGATGACATGGTGTTGGTAGAAGAAGGCGACATTGAGCAAGCCTTGGTCATGCTGCTGGAAGTCGAAAAAACCCTGGTGGAAGGCGCGGGTGCGGCAGGCTTGGCGGCCTTGCTGAAGTACCCCGAACGCTTCAAAGGCAAACGCGTGGGCCTGGTACTGTGCGGCGGCAATATCGACCCGCTGCTACTGGCGGCCATCATCGAGCGCGGCATGGTGCGCGCCGGGCGGCTGGCCCGCGTTCGCGTGTGCGCCCGCGATATTCCTGGCTCGTTGGCGCACATCACCGCCACGGTAGCCGAAGCCGGTGCCAACATTGACGAAGTCCACCACCAGCGGGCATTCACCACCCTATCGGCCCAAAACGTGGAGATCGAGCTGGTGGTGCAAACCCGCGGCCACGCCCATGTGGCCGATGTGTTGGCGGCGCTGTGTGCCAGCGGTTTTGATGCCACACTGGTCTAACAGTTAAAATCGCCGCCAATTCATCCCCTACCCACGAAAGAAACACCATGTCCGCTCCCGCACACCACACCGATGGCCACGAAATCGACCCCGTCGAAGCCATCGTGCCGTTGATTCCCGTGGTGCTGCCTGTCGTGGGTGCGGTGCTAATTTTCCTGCTGGCTTTCATCGCAGTCGCAATGGCCTAAACGGCGCGCATTTCGCCATTGAATTAGCCATCGTGGTTTTTGCCAAAGGCGTTCGGGCTGTTGCACTGCTCGCCTGCACATGGGCATGTGTGTCAGCTGCCCATGCTGCCACACCAGTGGTAGCGCCGGCCGCCAGCGCTATCTGCCCTCCCCTCCTGAAAAAATCGTTTCGCCGCCTGCAAGACGACGCTCCCCAAAACCTGTGCCAATACGCTGGCAAGGTCGTACTGGTAGTCAACACCGCCAGTTATTGCGGCTTCACCAGCCAATATGAAGGTTTGGAGAAGTTGTACGCCAACCATTCCAGCCAAGGCTTGGTCGTTTTGGGCTTCCCCAGTAACGATTTCGGTCAGCAAGAACCCGGCGATAGCCAACAAATTGCAGATTTTTGCTTCAACACCTATGGCGTGAAGTTCCCGATGTTTGAGAAATCGGTCGTCAAGGGCGATGGTGCCAATGCCCTCTTTCGAGAATTGTCCCTCGCCACGGGCAAAAGCCCGGCCTGGAATTTCCACAAGTACCTGATTGACCGCAAAGGCCGGGTGCTGGCCAGCTACCCCAGCGAAATCACTCCGGACGACCCGCGTTTGGTCGCCGATTTAAACCGCGCCTTGCTCGCGCGATAGTGTTGGCGCCAAGCCATCGAAACGCATAACATCATGCGTTTTTTGCATATCTTTTGCCTGTAATCGCTTTGTAACTTCGGTACCAGTTCATAAAATGACGGTCCCAGAGCGCGGTCAGGTGCGCTCAAACGGTTTTCGAAGATGTTTATCCAAAGCGAATGGGCGCTCTTTGGATAAACGATTTTCAAACTTAGGAGCTTTTTCATGAACTCACCGGTAATGCAGGGCCTGAACCTGAATGCGCCCAGCTATGTCAAAAACGCCAGGCTGATTGCCTGGGTCGCCGAAATGGCGGCGCTGACCCAACCCGCGTCCATCTACTGGTGCGACGGCTCTGAAGAGGAATACCAGCGCCTGTGCCAACAACTGGTTGATGCCGGTACCTTCAAAAAGCTCAACGCCGCCAAGCGCCCCAATTCTTTCCTGGCTTGCTCTGATCCTTCCGATGTGGCCCGCGTGGAAGACCGCACCTACATCTGTTCCGAGAAAAAAGAAAACGCTGGCCCCACCAACAACTGGATGGCACCCGCCGACATGCGCAGCTTGCTGCAAAACGGCAAAGGCACCGACAAAGCCCTGTTTGACGGCTGCATGAAAGGCCGCACCATGTATGTGGTGCCCTTCTCCATGGGTCCACTGGGTTCGCACATTGCCCATATCGGCATTGAGCTGTCGGACAGCGCCTACGTGGCGGTGAACCAAAAAATCATGACCCGCATGGGCAAAGCGGTGTACGACGTGTTGGGCGTCGACGGCGTGTTTGTGCCCTGCGTGCACACCGTGGGCGCACCGCTGGAAGTGGGCCAGGCCGATGTGAAGTGGCCTTGTAGCAAGACCAAGTACATCGTGCATTACCCCGAAACCCGCGAAATCTGGTCCTACGGCTCCGGCTACGGTGGCAACGCGCTGCTGGGCAAAAAATGCTTTGCCCTGCGTATCGCCTCCAACATGGGCCGCGACCAAGGCTGGCTGGCCGAACACATGCTCATCTTGGGCGTGACCAATCCCCAGGGCAAAAAATACCATGTGGCAGCGGCCTTCCCCAGCGCCTGCGGCAAAACCAACTTCTCGATGCTGGTGCCGCCTGAAGCCGGGTTTGCGGGCTGGAAAGTCACCACCATTGGTGACGACATCGCCTGGATCAAGCCGAATGCGGACGGCAAGATGGTTGCCATCAACCCCGAAGCAGGTTACTTTGGCGTGGCTCCCGGCACCAATATGCACACCAACCCCAACTGCATGCGCTCGCTGGACAAAAACGTGATTTTCACCAACGTGGCCCTCACCGATGACGGCGACGTGTGGTGGGAAGGCATGGAAAAAGACGGTGGCGGCCTGCCTGCACACCTGATCGACTGGCAAGGCAATGACTGGACTCCGGCCATCGCCAAGGAAACCGGCGCCAAAGCCGCGCACCCCAACTCGCGCTTCACGGTGGCTGCGGGCAACAACCCGGCGCTGGACCCTGAATGGGACAACCCCGATGGCGTGGCGATTGATGCGTTCATCTTCGGTGGCCGCCGCTCCACCACCGTGCCCTTGGTGACTGAAGCCCGTAGCTGGATGGAAGGCGTGTACATGGCCGCCACCATGGGTTCTGAGACCACCGCGGCCGCCGTGGGCCAAATGGGTGTGGTGCGCCGCGACCCGTTTGCCATGTTGCCCTTCTGCGGCTACAACATGAGCGACTACTTCCAGCATTGGCTGGACATGGAGCACAAGCTCGAAGAGTCCGGCCACACCCTGCCCAAGATTTACTGCGTCAACTGGTTCCGCAAGGGCGACGACGGCAAGTTCGTATGGCCTGGTTACGGCGACAACATGCGCGTGCTCAAGTGGATGATTGACCGTCTCGAAGGCACCGCCCCCGGCACCGAAAACGGTCTGGGTGTGAGCCCCGCCTACTCCGAGATCAACTGGACCGGCCTTGACTTTACCCAAGCCCAATTTGACAGCGTCACCAGCCTGGACAAAGACGCCTGGAAGCAGGAGTTTGCCTTGCACACCGAGCTGTTCACCCAGCTGGCCTACCACTTACCCAAAGAGCTCGAAGAGACAAAAGTAAAACTGGAACAGCGCCTTACCGCCTGATTTCGGATGCCCCAAAGAAAAAGCCACCGCATGCGGTGGCTTTTTTTATTCAGGTGATGCCTTGTTAGTAAGGCAACGACTCGTCGTGTTCGCGCATCCAGGCGGATTGCAACTCGGCCATCACGCGCGGGTCTTTGCGGGCGTATTCCCACATGGCTTCTTCCTGGCGGCGCAGCGCCGCAGCGCGTGCCCACTGGGCGTACCAGATGGCTGCAGCGGCGCTGATTTTGCGCAGAGGCGGTGCCAGCAGCGCCAAGGCTGCAAATGCCACGGTCCACAGGGCGACCCAACCGGCCAACAGGTGGCCATCGGCCCAGGTGTCGATGACCTGATCGGCCACGACCAACAGTGCAGCCATCGCGGCGGCCAACAACATACCCGCCAGCGTGCGGGAACCTTCGGTATCCTTGCTCAGCCCGATGGGGGCAGATCCGGGGAAATTGGAAGAAGCGGATGCTGAAAACAGAGGGTGCGCAATACGAGCCATGGTTAACTCCTTTGACAAACTAACGGGAAGGGGATTCGGCGTAAACATGTCCGTATATTAGGGTTTTTACCAATGCCATTCAACTTTATGTTGGTGATGCAACACATTCACCATACTTATAATTAACCATGCCTCCGCTGAATCTGCGCACCTTCGATCTCAACCTGCTCAAAGTGTTCGATGCCGTCATGGCCGAACGCAGCCTGACCCGGGCGGCTCACCATTTGGCGCTCACCCAGCCCGCCGTGAGCAACGCCTTGCGCCGCCTGCGCGAGGCGTTGGGCGACGATTTGCTGGTACGCAAGGGTCGCGGACTGGAGCCTACGGCCCGCGGGCTGGAGTTGTGGCCCGCCGTGCGCGAGGCGCTGCAAAAGCTGCAAGCCTCGCTCGCACCCAGCGTATTTGACGCGGCCACCGCCACCAACTCTTTTGTATTGACCATGGCCG
>JBEEJM010000093.1:0-7574 GCA_041169205.1 Pseudomonadota bacterium
ACCTGGGCGCGCGACACCTGGGTCATCGCCGCCAGCACATTGGCCTGGGCGGTCAACACCATCGCCCGCACCGCGTCGACATCGGCCTGGGCCGAACGCACGCGGTACTCGAAGGTTTCGGGGTCGATGCGGGCCAACAGTTGGCCGGCCTTGACTTCGGAGTTGAAGTCCACCAGCAACTCTTTGATCTGGCCGCTGACCTGCGTGCCCACCGTCACCAGCGCCACCGGGTTGACTGCCCCACTGGCAGCCACGGTGGCCAGCAGGTTGCCGCGCTCGATCTTGGCAGTGCGGTATTCCACCGCGTCGGCCGCAGACTTTTGGCTCCACCACCACGCGCCACCCGCAGCCACCAGCACGGCAGCCACGGACACAAGCAGATAACTTTTTTTCATACGGCCTATTGTAGAAACACGCAAAAAAAAGGCGCTTCAAGAAGCGCCTTTGGGATCTTGCGGACCTTTTACAGCAGGTCCGCAGGAATGTTGCCGCCGTTGTCGGCCAGCTTTTGCAGCACCGTCTTGTGCAGCCACATATTCATCTGCGCAGAATCACCCATCTTGTCCGCTGGGCAGGCCAGTTCGGCAGCCAGTTCTTTGCGCGATGCCAGGCTGCTGTCCAGGCCCAGCAACTTCATCAGGTCAACGATGGAGACCTTCCAGTTGAGCTTTTCTGCATGGGCCGAGGCCAGGGCTTCGAGGTTGGCCACCACGTCCACCACGCTGATGGCTTCTACCGCGGGGGCCAGTTCTGAAGGTGCGGTGACTTCGGCGGCGGGCGCTGCCGCAGCGGCCTCTACCTTGTCGCTGCCAAAACCGAGTTTGGCCAAAATATTGCTAAACATTCCCATGGCTTAGCCTTTGAGCAAAGAGCCCAGCATGCCCATCAGGTCACCGGCATTGCCAAGACCACCCGCCGGCGCTTGGCCTGTGGGCGTGAGCTTGTCTACCAAGCCGGGGAGGATGCTGGACAACTGACCGGCCACTTGGCTGGGGTCCATACCGAGCTTGCCTGCCAGGCCGGACAAAGCGTCGCTGCCCAGCACACTGCTGATCTGGTCGGCCGAGATGGACTGGTTTTGGCCACTGCCAATCCAGGAGCCAATCACATCGCCCAAACCAGCTTGCTGGAACTTGGACACCAGTCCACCCAGACCCCCGTGCGCGCCGTCGTTGCCCAGCATGCTGGCTGCGGCTTCCATCAATTGGGGGTTATTGGTCACCATGCCGATGATGTCTTGCAAGCCACCACTGCCGCCTTGTGCGTTGTTGGTCACTGCCCCCAGTACTGCGTCGAGTAAACCCATGAAAACCTCCAGAAAACGTATTGTTGTTAAACCGAAAGCAGTGTGGCACGTTCCCCTCCAGCAGGCTGCATCTCACTCCACCAATCCGGCATTTCGTCACATATTGGTAGGCTTTTGGCGGGGCCTTGGGCACAGTCCACCCATCGCAACTTTCGCGATTTGTTAACCTTCGGAGAACTTCTCATGATCGCAGCCACCTTTACCCTGACCCCGGACCAAGAACGCCTGGCCCGCAAGCGCGCGGGGGCCAAACTGGGCTGGTACACCCACGCCACCGTGTTTATCTTGGTCAATATCGGGCTGACACTGCTGGCCGGGCTGCACGGTCGTTCTTGGGCGATATTTCCGGCTTTTGGCTGGGGCATCGGTCTGCTGATCCATGGCTTTGTGGTGTTCTTCGGACGCTCCAGCACCGGCTTGCCCCAGAGCCTGTTGCAACGCGAACGCGAGCGTTTGGCCACCGACCCCACTGTCAGGTAAGCCCTGTGAGCGAGCGCGCATTGCACCCCCAATCGATGCTGGCCCATTTGCTGCCAGCGGCGGTGTTTAACAGTGTGATTGCGCTGGGTATCACCGCTTTTGGTGAGCAGGATTTCGCCAGTAACTGGGTCTACTCGCAGTGCATCGGGCTGGCGATTGGCCTGCTGATTCACCAAAGCAGCCGTCGGCTCATCACCCATTGGCAAACGCAGTGGCCGCGCATTGTCTTCATCGTTCCGGTAGCGGCCGTTGCGGGTTTATGGCTCGGGTCGCTCATGGCGGATGGGCTGACGGGCAGCCGCAGCCTGCATTACTGGTCTGCCCAACCCACCAAGGCCTGGGGCTTTCTGGCCCTGAGCATGGTCTGCGGCATGGTGGCGACCTACTTTTTTGTCAGCCGCGCCCAGCTCGCTACCGAGCGCGCGCGCGCCGAGGCGGCGCTGCGCCACGCGGCCGAATCGCGCCTGCGGCTGCTGGAGTCGCAGCTGGAGCCGCACATGCTGTTCAACACCCTGGCCAACCTGCGCGCCCTGATTGCCGCCGACCCGGCACGGGCGCAGCGCATGCTGGACCATTTGATTGACTACCTGCGCGCCACGCTCAGCGCTTCGCGTGCGCCCACCCACACACTGGAGCAGGAGTTCGCCCGGCTGCACGACTACCTGGCCCTGATGGCTGTCCGCATGGGGCCGCGCTTGCACTACACGCTGGACCTGCCGGACGCACTGAAGCCGCTGACCGTGCCCCCCCTGCTGCTGCAACCCTTGGTCGAAAACAGTATTCAACACGGGCTGGAACCCAAAGTAGAAGGCGGAAGCATCACCGTGCAGGCGCGCCAGGTGGGCGGCTTGCTGGTGCTGGAAGTGACCGATACCGGTCTGGGACTGAACCCCGAGGCCAACGCCGCACCGTCCATACAGGGCAAAGGCTTTGGATTGAGCCAGGTGCGTGAGCGCTTGGCCACCTTGTACGGCAATGCATCTGCTATTGAATTAGTAGCTGATGACGTAGGTGGTACGCGGGCTAGCATCACTATTCCCTTAAAAACATGAGCCAGACCAGCCCTATCACTGCAGCCGCTATCTTCACCGCCCTGATTGCCGAAGACGAACCGCTGCTGGCCCAGGCCTTGCAGGCCGAGCTGGCCCGCGCCTGGCCCACGCTGACGGTGGTGGCCACGGTGGGCGACGGCGCATCGGCGGTGGCGCAAGCGCTGGCACTGCAGCCCGACGTGCTGTTCTTTGACATCCGCATGCCGGGCCTGGGCGGGCTGGAGGCGGCGACCGAGCTGGCCGACCAGTGGGTCACCCAGGGCCCGACGGCCAAGCCTTTCCCTGCGCTGGTGTTTGTGACGGCCTATGACCAGTACGCCGTGCAGGCGTTTGAGGCGCAGGCGGTGGACTACCTGCTCAAGCCCGTACAGAGCGCGCGGCTGGCAAAAACAGTGTCGAAACTGCAGCTATCCCTTGCTGTGCCTGCGCAAGCAGCTATCAATTTGGAAGCAAAAGTAGAAGCAACGTTGGGCCAACTGCGCGCGCTGGTAGGCGCGCCACACGCCACGGCAGCACCCACGCTCACCGTGCTTCAGGTCAGCGTGGGCAACACCATTCGCATGGTTCCGCTGGACGAGGTGCTGTACTTTGAAGCGGCCGACAAATACGTGCGCGTGCTCACCGCCAGCCACGAGTATTTGATTCGCACGCCGCTCAAAGACTTGCTGCCCCAGCTGGACACGGCCACGTTTTGGCAGATCCACCGCGGTACCGCCGTGCGGGCCGACAGCATTGACAGCGTCACCCGTGACGAAGCCGGCAAACTGACGCTGGCATTGCGCGGGCGGGCTGAACGCTTACCGGTCAGCCGCCTGTACGCGCACCTGTTCAAGGCGATGTGATCGCGGGGCGCTTGCCCGCTCAGCGCTTGAACTTGCCGTCTTCGCCAATGATGGACAGGTCGGCAAAGTCCAGGCCGGTGTGGTCATCTGGGCCGTAGGTGACCTCCATGCCGCCGATGTCGAATTTATGCAGCCCCTCCAGCGCCGTCTGAATACGGTCTCGGGAAATTTTGGGGCTAGCCCGGCGCAAGGCTTCCACCAGTACTTTGGCGGCGGCAAACCCTTCCAGCATGGCTGGGCTCACGCTGGTGATGTTTTGCTGGCGGGCCAGATCGGTCACCTCTTTCACCATCGGAAACCCGTAGGACTGCGGCAGCACCTGCGTCACGATGACACCGCGCGCCATGTCCCCCAGGCTTTTGACAAAACCGCTGGAGGCGTTGTTGGACAGGGTCACAAACTGCGGCGTGCCCCCGGCGGCCTTGATCGCCTTGATGCAGTCCACCACCGCCGAGCCCGAGCCAATGACCATCACCGCCTGGGCGTCCGTCTTGGCGATGCGCGGGGCCAGTGCAGAGAAGTCGGGTTTGGAGCGGTCAAATTTTTCCACCGCCACGGCCTTTTGCTTGGCAGCATCCAACCCTTTTTGAATACCCATCACGCCGTCTGCGCCAAAGCTGTCATCGGAGTGCACCACCGCAATCCGGGTGATACCAATGGTGGCCAGATGCGTCACGGCTTTTTCGGCCTCACGTTGGTAGGTGGCCCGCACATTGAACACATGCTTTTTGACTGGCTTGTGCAACACCATGGCACCCGTAGAGGGCCCGATCAAGGGCACGCCGTACTTGTCCAGCACCGGCAACATGGCCTCGGTATGGGGCGTGCCCCGGGTGAGAAACATGGCCAACACGCCGCGCTCTTCGATCAGAATGCGGGCGTTTTCACCGGCCAGCTTGGGGTCAAACTTGTCATCCATGGAGATCAGCTCGATCTTCTGACCACCGATGCCGCCCTTGGCATTGACCGCATCCAGATACAGCTTGGCCCCGTCCGTCGTTTCTTTCACGCCGGCCGCCACCAGGCCGCTAAAACCTGCCGACTGACCAATCAAGATTTGCGCCTGACTGGCCGTGCAAAGACACGCAAACAGTACGCCCAACGGCGCTGAGTACCAAAATTTCATAACGACTCCTTATAGTTATGGTTTGCTTGCGCAAGACCTGGTGTCAGGCTAGCATATAAAGTCAAAAAAGATCACAGGGATTCCCTCATGAGCACCATTCGTTACACCACTGTGGCCAACGTGTTACCCGAGACGAAAATGCGGCTGTACCCGACCAAGGTGATCAACATCATCGGTGGACCGGGCAGCGGCAAGTCGCTGATTGCGGCGGCCATCATCCTGTATTTGCACCTGCACCAAAAAACGGTAGAGGCCATTCCCGACTACGCCAAATCTTTGGTGTGGCAGCAAAACCATGAGGTGCTCAAAAACCAGTACTTCATTGCCCAGCGCCAGTTTGAAATGCTCAACCTGCTCGACGGCCAGGTGCAGTATTTGATCACCGAGTGCGCGCTGCCGCAGGTGCTGTACTACAACGAAAACTACGCTGACAACATCTGCGACATCGCCAAAACCCGTGCGCAAATTTTGGCGTGGTACGGGCAGCACGACAACGTGAATATCTTTGTCGAACGGGGTGACAAAAAGTATGTGCACACCGGGCGCTTCCAAGACGAAGAGCAAGCCTGCGCCATTGACCGCGGCCTGCACGCCCTGCTAGAGCGCGAGGGCCTGCCGTTCACCACGATGGCGCCCCATGTCGACGCCATCAACGCCTTTGCCGCCAGTCTTTTGGAATAAAGCGCTGTGACCATGCGCATGGTGCATGGCAGCTGCGGTTGATGTGCATATTGCACCCACTTACGCTCCTAGAATGCCACCATGCTCCAGCCCAACCTTGCGTCCACTCTGTCCGCCGCGCTGGACCAGATTCACACCGAGGCACAAGCCCTGTTTGGCCAGGGCCATGTGGCCGACTACATCCCCGCACTGGCCTCTGTGCCACCGCGTCAATTTGGCATGGCGGTGGCGCTGGTAGATGGCCGCACCTTTGCGGCGGGCGACGCCAACACACCGTTCTCGCTGCAAAGCGTCTCCAAGCTGTTTACCTTTGTGCTGGCGCTCAAGTCGATCGGCGACGCCGTGTGGAAGCGCGTGGGCCGCGAGCCCTCGGGCGCGGCATTCAACTCGATGGTGCAGTTAGAGACCGAGCATGGCATCCCGCGCAACCCGTTCATCAACGCCGGTGCGCTGGTGATTACCGACATTCTCACCACCGGCTATGCCCATCTGGACTACGCGCTATTGGGGGCCCTGCGCCGCCTGGCAGACGACCCCGACTTGAACTGGAACGACAAAGTCGCCAAGTCGGAGCGCGAGACGTCGCACCGCAATATGGCGCTGGCCTATTTCATGAAAAGCTACGGCAATTTTGTGAACCCACCCGAGCTGGTGCTCGACAACTACTGCCGCCAATGCGCCATTGAAATGAGCTGCGCCCAGCTGGCCCAGGCCACCATGTTTTTGGCCAACGGCGGCCAAGACCTGGGCCGCGACGGCCAGCCGGACGAGCGCATGCTGTCCGCCGCCGACACCCGCCGCGTCAACGCGCTGCTACTCACCTGCGGGGCCTACGACGCCGCTGGCGACTTTGCCTACCGCATTGGCCTGCCGGTGAAAACGGGGGTGGGTGGCGGCATTGTGGCCATTGCGCCCGGCATGGGCACGGTGGCCGTTTGGGCCCCGGAGCTGGATGCCAAGGGCAACTCGGTGCTGGGTGCGTTTGCGCTGGAGCGGCTGGTGCAGCTCACCGGCTGGCACTTTGCCAGCGCCTAAAACGCTTGGTGCCTAATCGGCAGCCCACACCAACTGGTCGCGCCCCTGCGCTTTGGCCACATACAAGGCGTGGTCTGCACGGTGCATGTTCTCTGCGGGCTCTTTGATGGAATCCAGCATGGCGATCCCGGCCGAGGCGGTGTACCGCACCCCAGGCACATCGGCCAAGGGATGCGCAACGCGCACAGACTCCAGCAGCCGATTGACCGTGTGCGTCAGCGCCTCGGGCGATATATTGGGCAGCAACAGCATGAACTCTTCACCGCCAATGCGGCCAAAGCCGTCTTCGCGGCGCAGCGTGGCTTCCACCAGGCGGGCAAAGTGCAGCAGCACCTTGTCTCCGGCGCTGTGGCCGTAGGTGTCGTTGATCTGCTTGAAAAGATCCAGGTCCAGCATCACCAGGCCGCAGGGCTGCTGGCGTTGACGCAACTCATCGAGGCGCATTGCAAGCTGCTGCAGCACGTGGGCGCGGTTACTGATACCGGTGAGCGCGTCTACTTGTGCGGCCCGCAGCGCACCGTCACGCGCCAGCCGCAAGGTACGCTCACCCACGCGCATGGACGTAATGTCAAATGCCACCGAAAGCATCCAGCCACTCTCGTCCACCGTCTCGGTCACGTAGAACCAGCGGCCATCCACCATGTCGCCCTCAAAATGCCGATACGGCAGCTTGCCCCGGCGCGAACGGGTTGATCGAAGCCAGGCCTCAAGGTCTGTGGTGCGAATGGCGGTGCCCACGCCCATGGTGTGACAGTGGCGCATCAGCTCCACCCAAGTCAGACCCGACTGGTCTCGCAGCCCAAACGCGTCGCCCCACGCCGGATTGGAATAGTGCACCACATCACGCGGGTCAAAAAGAGCGACCAGCAGGGGCGACTGGTCGTACAACCGCGCCATATGCTGGGCGTATTCAGCAGGAACGGTAGAAAGCAAGGGAATAGGCAACGGGTGTAACGCGAGGCGGTGTGCATTGCAGTGTAAGGGCCCACCAAGTTCTTTGCAAAGCGGGGTCTAAAATCGTCTGCATGAGCGCCAATACCCCTGCATCCCCC
>JBEEJM010000094.1:0-7569 GCA_041169205.1 Pseudomonadota bacterium
TTGATCTCTGGCGGTGCTGACACGGCGGATGCCAAATTGGCGGTGATGGAAGAGTGTGGCTTTACGGTTACCCGTAATCCATCCGAGATGGCCAGATTGCTCAAAGCGATGCTGTAAATACAATAGCTGTTCCGAACCCCGGTAGGGCTTACGGCTCTGCGGGGTCACGAATGCCTAAACCTTGCGGTTTGGGCATTTTTGTTTAGGCGCGGCGCGGAGTCGATATGGAATTGCTGCAAAGCACGGATTTCTGGATCGGACTGATCAAAATCGTCTGGATCAACATCATTCTGTCGGGCGACAACGCCGTGGTGATCGCGCTGGCTGCGCGGTCTTTGCCGGCAGAGCAGCAAAGTAAAGCCGTGATGTTCGGGTCTGGCGCTGCGGTGGTGTTGCGGATCTTGCTGACTGTCGTTGCCGCCAAGTTGCTGGAGATGTCTTTCCTGCAAATCATGGGTGGACTCCTCTTGTTCTGGATTGGCATTCAGTTGTTGTCGGACGATGACGGCGAAGAAGGCCATAGCAAATCCACGGGCAATCTCATGGCAGCAGTGCGCACGATATTGATCGCCGATTTGGTGATGAGTCTGGACAACGTCATCGCGGTGGCGGCGGCTGCCAAAGGCAGCATGTTGCTGCTCATTTTGGGTCTCGCGATCAGCATTCCCTTGGTCATTTTTGGCAGCACCTTGATGATTCGCCTGATGGAGCGTTTCCCCGTGATTGTGGTTTTGGGTGCTGCGTTGATTGGCTGGGTGGGGGGTGAAACGATTGTGGGTGACACTGCACTGAAAGAGTTTATGGTGGCCAATGGGTGGATGCACTATGTGGCACCCCCATTGGGTGCAGCGCTGGTGGTGGCATTCGGCAAATGGATGCAAAAGCGCGCGACCTCCCTGACCTCCAAACCTTAGCCATCGGTCAGATTTCGCGGCCAGTCTCTTGTCGGTGGCGTGTCTGTCTGATAACGTGCGATATCTTGCTCACTGGGTGGGCCTAAAGGCGGCAATTGGCTAAATCTTCATCCTCTCAACGCATTCCGTTATGGCGTACGGACTGGTTCGTTGGCGTTGTTGTCGTGGTTGCGGCAGTGGGGCTGCATCTGACGACCGATCTGGTCGGCACGCTGGAGCGTCGGTTTTACGACTTTTCCAGCACCAGCACCTCGCGCCAGCCCTCTGACCGGATTGCCGTCATTGCGATTGATGACCAAAGCATTGCTAATATTGGGCGCTGGCCCTGGCCACGGGACGTTCACGCCAAACTGATCGACCAGTTGGCGGCAGCCAAAGCCAAAACAGTGGTCTACACCGCATTTTTCCTGGAGCCCCAGGCGGACCCTGGTCTGCAATACATACGCAAGATCAAAGACGTTTTGGCGGTCTCGTCGGACGCCAGTGCGACAAGCGAAGAGATCGGCATACTAATTTCCCAAGCAGAAGTGGCACTGGACACCGATGCGGTGCTGTCTGCGAGTATGAAAAATGCGGGCAATGTGCTGATTCCGTCAGTCTTCGCTTTGGGCGAACCACAGGGCAAGGCCGATAACGCGCTACCCGACTACGCTTTGAAAAGTGCCATCGACGAAGTCAATGGGTTTTCCGTGCCCGCTGTACGCGGCCAGCAACCTATTCCCATGTTGGGCGAGGCTGCGGCAGGCATTGGCCACCTCAATCAGTTTCCAGACATTGATGGCGCTGTGCGGCAGGAGCCACTGTTGGTCAACTACTACGGCAAGGCGGTGCCGTCCATGGCGTTACTGGCGGCTTTGAAAAGCCTCAACCTGCAGCCCAGTGATATCCGGCTCCAGGGCGGCGACTCCGTCCAAATTGGCAAGCTGCGCATCCGCACCGATGAATCTGCGCTCATGCTTCCCCAGTTCTACAACGGGCATGGTGGCAAGCCTGCTTTTCAGGTCGACTCTTTTTACGATGTGTTGACCGGCAAAATTCCGGCGAGTAAATACGCAGACAAGATTGTCATCATTGGCGCTACGGCTGCGGGTGTGGGGGTGCAGTTTCCGGTTCCAGGCAACCCCGCCCTGTCGCCTGCGGAGACGATTGCGCACATCACATCCAGCATTTTGAACGAGCACTTCATTGTGCAACCCCGCTGGGGACTTTGGGCCACTTTGGCCGTGTTTATGGTGGTTGTTGCCTATATCGTGGTGGCCTTGCCCCGCCTGTCGGCGGGCATGGCTGCGGGTACCACGGTGGTGCTGTTTGGTGGGTTGCTGTTGACCGAGTTTGGGTTGCTCTCGGGCTCGGCCCTGTGGCTCAAGTTGGTGTTCCCCGCTACGGTGTTGCTGCTGGGACACCTGGCGCTGACCACCAAGCGTTTTCTGGTCACAGAAGCGGGCAAAGTAAAAGCAGACGAAGAGTCGGCTGAAACCAACCGAATGATGGGTCTGGCATTGCAGGGGCAGGGGCAACTGGATATGGCATTCGACCGATTCCGTCGCACCCCGTTGGGTGACGCCGTCATGGGCAACCTTTACAGCCTGGCGCTCGACTTCGAGCGCAAACGGCAATTTAACAAAGCCGAGGCTGTGTATGAGCACATGCGCACTTTTGACCCTAACTACAAGGACATTACGGCCAAACTTAACCGTGCCAAGAATCTGTCTGAAACGGTGATGCTGGGCGGTGGTGGCACGCATCCTGGTGGCACCATGTTGCTCGATGGCGGCGCGGTGGAAAAACCCATGCTCGGGCGCTACCAGGTGGACAAGGAACTGGGCAAGGGGGCTATGGGCGTGGTGTATCTGGGCAAAGATCCCAAGATTGGCCGCGTGGTGGCCATCAAAACGCTGGCCTTGAGCCAGGAATTTGAGGGCAATGAACTGACCGATGCGCGGGAACGGTTTTTCCGCGAAGCGGAAACAGCTGGGCGCCTGCAGCACCAAAACATCGTGACCATTTTTGATGCCGGTGAAGAACACGACCTTGCCTACATCGCAATGGAGTTCCTCAAAGGACGCGACTTGGCGGACTACTGCAAAGGCGATCGCCTACTGCCCGTGGCCACGGTGGTTAGCATTGTGGCCCGTGTGGCCGAGGCTCTGGCATACGCACACAAGCAAAACGTGGTGCACCGCGACATCAAGCCTGCCAACATCATGTATGAGCTGGAGAGCGACACCGTCAAAGTGACCGATTTCGGCATCGCGCGTATTACCGACTCGAGTAAAACCAAAACCGGGATGGTGTTGGGTACGCCCAGCTTTATGTCGCCGGAGCAACTGGCGGGGAAAAGAGTCGATGGCCGGTCGGACCTGTATTCGCTGGGCGTCATGCTCTACCAAATGCTGACCGGGGTACTGCCGTTTCGCGGTGAGTCCATGGCTGAGCTGATGTACAAAATCGCCAACACCGAGGCGGCAGATATCCGGATTGTGCGCAGCGATTTGTCGCCGACTTTGGCCAATGTGGTGGCGCTGGCTTTGAATAAACAACCGGAAACCCGTTACCAGACGGGGGAGCAGTTTGCCGCCGATTTGCGCCTGGTGGGCAAAGAAGTGTTAGGCCAGTCGGTTCCAGACTCTGCATATACTCCGGGTAGCTCGGCCATTGCGGCTGAAAAGACGGTGGCGTTTGCAACCACCGTCGTGAATCCGCAAGGAATGCCAGTGGGTCAGCAGGGTGGCACAGGCCTCGAAAACAATAAAACAAAATGAATTACAAATTTTGCGCAAAAACCGACACGGGACGCTCGCGGGATAACAATGAAGACTCGGTAGCCTTTGACGAAGCCACCAAACTGGCCGTGCTGGCCGACGGCATGGGCGGTTACAACGCGGGTGAAATTGCCAGCGGCATGGCAACCGCGTTTATCAAGTCCGAATTGAGCCGGTGGCTGAGTGAAGCGGGTGAAAACGCCAAACTCAAGGAAGTCCGTCGTGCGCTGGAAATCTGTGTGGACAATGCCAATTTGTCTATTTACAACGCCGCTAACTCCAACTCCCACTATTCGGGTATGGGAACCACCTTGGTGGTGGGGGTGTTTCGGGAAGACAAGCTGTTGATTGGCCACATTGGGGACTCCCGCTGTTACCGTCTGCGTGGCGGCGAACTGGTGCAAATCACCAAAGACCATTCCTTGCTACAAGAACAAATCGATGCCGGACTTGTCACCCCAGAGCAAGCAGTCAACTCGTCCATCCGCAATCTGGTGACCCGTGCACTGGGGGTGGAGGACGTGGTTTTGTTGGAAATTAGCGAATATGCCGTAGAGTTGGGTGATATCTTCTTGATGTGTTCCGACGGACTGTCTGATATGGTGGATGATGCATCCATCGCTAGAATTGTGTCTGTCGAGGCCGAATTGGGCGAAAAAGCTGACTTGCTGATAGAAGCAGCGAACGACCGTGGTGGACGGGACAACATCTCTGTCGTGATGCTTGAGGCCTGCGAAGTTGTCGAAAAAAAGGGCCTTTTTGCCCGTTTGCTAGGGAAATAAAGTGCCATGATTTTGCCGAAATCAGTTAACTGGAAAAGGAGCCGATCATGCCGAAAATGATCGTTTCAATTGACGAAGTCGTAATCAAAGAGGTGCAACTCACCAAGGACAGAACCACCTTGGGGCGCCGTCCGTACAACGATATCGTGATTGACAACCTCGCTGTCAGCGGTGAACACGCGGTCATTCAGATGGCTGGCGGGCAGGTGTTTTTGGAAGACCTCAATAGCACCAACGGTTCTTACGTCAATGGTAAAGCGATCAAACGCCAGCAATTGCAAAATGGCGACGGCATTGAAATCGGCAAGTACAAGATCAAGTTCGTTGGTGACAACGCCGAAGAAAACTTCGACAAGACGATGGTCGTCTCATCACGGTCGGCAATGCCGCAAACTGCTGCTGTGGCGCAGTCCGCATTTGCACCTGCAGGGGCGGGAGATTCCTTGGGCCTGGGCGCCTTTCATGCGTCCATCAAGGTTTTGTCGGGTGCAGCTGCCGGACGTGAAGTACCACTCACTAAAGTAGTGACAACCATCGGCAAGCCCGGTATTGCCGTTGCCGCCATCACCAAACGGCACCATGGTTTTGTGGTGCACCACGTAGAGGGCGGGGGCAATCCCACCGTCAATGGCTCACCCATCAGCTCAGACCCCATTTCATTGAACAATGGTGATGTGATTGAGCTCGCGGGCACCCAAATGCAATTCGTTCAAAGCTGATACGCGTTTGTTGCAGGCGCTGTCTGTTGGCACGGCCTATCAGTGACCTGATATGAAAGCGATCACCAAGCATTGGCCTCGGGTTGCTGTCACGCTGCTGCCGCTGATGTTTGCGTTGCTGCATGTGGTCGGTGTGCTTCCCTTGGGGGTTTTGCAGCGCCTAGACGACATCATTTACGACGCAAGGCTGCGTGCGACCAGCCCCAATACGCTGGACGAACGCATTGTCATTGTCGATATCGACGAAAAAAGTTTGGCAGAAGTCGGCCGCTGGCCCTGGGGGCGTAACAAGCTCGGGCAATTGGTGGACGAGCTTTTTGACCGACAGCAGGTGGCCCTGCTGGGTTTCGATGTGGTGTTTGCGGAGCCTGACGAAAGCTCCGGCTTGGCCCAGCTCAACGCGTTGTCGCGCACTGAGTTCAAAGAACAGCCAGGCTTTGCGGAGCATCTGGCGCAACTCCAGCCGGCACTCGATTTTGACGGAGTGTTCGCACGGGCTTTGAATAAACGCCCAGTGGTGCTCGGCTACTATCTGTCCAGCGAACAAGAGGCTCGGGCCTCTGGTACGCTGCCCCAGCCCGTAATTTCCGCCCAAACGTTACAAGGGCGGCCATTGCGCGCGACCTCCTGGAGTGGCTATGGGGCCAATATCGATGTGTTGGTAAAAGCCTCCCCGATGGCCGGATTTTTCAATTCGATAACGGACGGTGATGGTGTGGTTCGATCTTTGCCACTCATCGCGGAGTACAAGGGACAGTATTACGAATCGCTTGCCTTGGGCATGTTCCGCTCGCTGGCGGGCTTTCCATCGGTTGCGCCCGGATTCTCCAGTGAAAAGTTCCTCACGCGCAATTTGCAAAGCATGGACCGCGTGCTGTTAAAGCAAGGCGACAAGACGCTGGCCATTCCTGTCGATGACCGGGTGGCTACTTTGGTGCCGTTTCGCGGTAAAGGCGGGGTAACAGGCGGATCATTTCGGTACGTTTCTGCAACCGATATTCTTTCGAAACGTCTTCCGGCGGCAAGCTTGCGAGACAAAATCATCCTGGTTGGTACGACGGCACCGGGCTTGCTGGACATGCGGGTAACACCGGTGGGTGAAATCTATCCGGGTGTCGAGACGCACGCCAACCTGATTTCGGGCCTGTTGGACGGCAATGTATTGCTCAAGCCCGATTACGCGCTGGGTTATGAAGTGGTCATGCTGACGGTGGCCGGTTTGGTGCTGGCATTTGGCTTGCCGCTGCTGCCTGCACTGCGGGCTGTGGGCCTGAACGTGGCTGTGCTCGCGGCATTGGCGGGGCTGAACTTTTGGTTGTACTTGTCGTTCGGGTTGGTGCTACCTCTGGCCACCGCTTTGACTATGGCCGTAGCGGCTTTTGCACTGAATATGAGCTTTGGGTACTTTGTAGAGAGCCGCTCCAAGCGCGAGCTTGCAAACCTGTTCGGCACCTATGTGCCACCCGAGTTGGTCGATGAAATGGTCAAAGACCCGGACAGTTACTCCATGAAGGCTGCCAACAAAGAGTTGACGGTCATGTTTTGCGATATGCGCGGATTTACCAAGCTGTCGGAAGGCATGGAGCCCACTCGCTTGCAAGCGTTGCTCAACAGCGTGTTTAGCCGCTTGACGAGCCTGATTCGTGCAAACCGCGGCACCATTGACAAATACATGGGCGACTGCGTGATGGCCTTCTGGGGCGCTCCAGTCGAGACTACGGAGCACGCCCAGTTGGCTGTGAAGTCTGCGATGGAGATGGCCCAGGCTATTCGCGCGATCAATCTGGAGCACCGGGAAAAGGGGTTGCCTGAAATCGGTATCGGCATTGGCCTCAATACGGGCACCATGTGTGTCGGAGACATGGGCTCTGACATTCGCCGGAGCTACACCGTCATTGGTGACGCTGTGAATCTTGGCTCTCGGCTTGAGGGATTGTCCAAAGCCTATGGCGTGGATATTGTGGTGAGCGAATCTACACGCAAACTCTCCCCGGACTTTGCGTGGCAGGAGCTCGACTTGGTTCGGGTAAAGGGCAAAGAGCAGGCGGTTGCTATTTTCTGGCCGGTGGCACCGTCGGGTCGCATTGACGCAGCCGTGGCGGATGAGCTAAAGCTGTGGGCCGGATTTTTAAAGCTCTACCGCGCACAGAACTGGGATCAGGCCGATGTGCACTTAATTAATTTACTGCGCATGAATCCCAAAAAATACCTTTACCAGATGTATTCAGAGCGTGTAGCCTCTATGCGTGCGCTCCTCTTCGATCCGAAGTGGGATGGCGCTACCAACTTCGAGAGCAAGTGAGGGTTTCGCTGTGAAAGTTCGTGTCTTGGGATGTTCCGGTGCTATTGCGAAGGATTGCAAGACCACGTCGTTTCTGATTGACGGAGAAAT
>JBEEJM010000095.1:0-4318 GCA_041169205.1 Pseudomonadota bacterium
TATCATCACCACGGTGACGGTTTTTACTGTGCGGTGCACCAGCTTGGGCAGGTCGCGCCACTTGTAGTCGCGGTAGATAAACATGGTCACAAAGAACGACCAGATCACTGCGATAGATGCCGATTCATTGGCGGTAAACACGCCTGACATGATGCCGCCCAAAATGATGACCATGGTCATCAGGCCCCACATGGCTTCAGCGCAAATTTTCAAGGCCTGGCGCAGGGGGATGACATCGCCCTTGGGGAAGTTTCGCTGGCGCGCCACCACCAGGCAATAGACGGCCAGCATGGCACCCAGTAACAGGCCAGGCAACAAGCCCGCCAGAAACAGGGCTGCCACCGACACCGAACCACCTGCCGCCATGGAGTAAATCACCATGTTGTGGCTGGGTGGAATCAGGATGGCCTGCACCGAGCCGCTGACGGTCAGCGCTGTCGAGAAGTCGCGCGGATAACCCTTGCGTTCCATCTCGGGAATCAGCACCGAACCAATCGACGCGGTGTCTGCCACTGCAGAGCCAGAAATTCCGCCAAAGAAGGTAGACGCCAGAATGTTCACCAGCGACAAACCACCGCGCACAAAGCCCACTAGCACGTTGGCAAACGCCACTAGGCGGCGTGACATGCCGCCTTCGGCCATCAGTGCACCGGCCAGCACGAAGAAGGGAATGGCAAGCAGCGAGAATTTGTTCACGCCACTGGCCAGTTGAATCATCACCGCGTCCAGTGGCAAGTCAATCCACAGTGCTCCGGCCAATGCCGACAAACCCAATGCATAGGCCACTGGCATGCCCACCAGCATCAACACAATAAAACTGCCCAAAAGTACAAGCATGTCCATGGTTAGGCTCCTGTTGCTGCCGAAGTTACGTCGGCGGCTTCTTCCAGTAAGTGGTCAAAGCGTACGACGGCGCGCTCATGTTGCGAGCCTAGGGCCATTTTTTCAATGACAAACACCAGGGTGAGGAGTGCGCCCAAGGGCATCGGAATGTAGGTAATTCCCACTGGTAACCACGGCAGCTCAGCCAGGGTCTGGCCCATGGTGCCCAGGCTCAGTTGTGCGCCATACACCACGCCAAAAACTGAGATAGCGCCCATAGCCAAATCCACCAGCACAGCGCACAGCCCTTGCAGTGCGCGGGGCAAACGGTCGGTCAGCATGGCCACGGCAATGTGGCCACCCGCACGGTAGGCCGCCGCTGCACCGATAAAGGTAAAAATCACCATGAGCAAAATCGCGATGGGCTCGGGCCACTGTGCGCCGGTTCCTAAAACATAGCGTGCAAACACCCCGATGGGGATGATGATGCTCATGAAAAATATGGCGACACCCGCTGCCCAGATGCAGAACAGGTAGACACCGTCCAAGGTTTTAAGAATCGTCTCGCGCATGGTGATTTTTCGGTAGTGGCTGCTTACTTGGTGGCTTCGATGCGCTTGATCAGGTCCGCATAGGGCGCGCCGTACTTGGCACGCACCGAGGCGGTGGCGTCATAGAACGGCTTTTGGTCTACGGTCACAAACTCCACGCCAGCGGCTTTGAGTTTGCTGGTGTACTCGGCCACGCTCTTGTCCCACAGGGCGCGTTGCTCCAACTGGGCTTCTTTGGAGAACTTGACCACCAGGGCCTGATCGTCCTTGCCCATCTTGTCCCAAGTGACCTTGGACATGACAAAAATCTCGGGAATGATCAGGTGGTTGGTCTGCGCGTAGTACTTGGCACCGGCCGTGTAGTGGTTCGAGGTGAACATGCTGGGTGGGTTGTTCTCGGCACCATCCAACACGCCGGTTTGCAGTGCGCTGAACACTTCGCCGTAGCCCATGGCAATGCCGTTGCCGCCCATGGCGTTCATGGTGTCCACAAACAGGGGGTTGCCCATCATGCGGACTTTCTGGCCTTTGAGGTCGGCGGGGGTCTTGACGATTTTCTTGGTGTACAGGCTGCGCGAGCCGCCGTCCATCCAGCCCAGTGCCACCATCTTGGCGGGGCTGGCGGTGATTTTGTCCAGCAGTTCCTGGCCGATAGGGCCGTCAATCACGGCGCGCATATGGGCTTCGTTGCGGAACACAAATGGCATATTGAACACGTTCACATCCGGCACCACGGTACCGACAGGGCCCAACGAAGTGCGCAAGATGTTGATGGCTCCCACCTGGGTTTGCTCGATCATTTCTTTCTCGCCACCCAGTACGCCGCTGGGGAACATTTGCAGCTTGTATTTGCCGTTGGTGGCGGCTTCGAGTTTTTTGCCCAGATTTTCGATGGCCACCACATTGGGGTAACCCGCAGGGTGTACGTCGGCAGCCTTCAACACGACTTGCGCTGAGGCTGTCAGGGGTAGCGCGAGCGCGAGGGTTGCAACAGCGATGCTTGCGCTGGCGATGAGAGTTCTGCGGAATGTCATGCGTGTCTCCTTGTATTCATGGTGGTGGTTAACGGGTCGGGGAAGCGGGAAAATTGGGGTTCGGGGTACCCTTGCACGGATGGCAAATGAATGGCGAACAGTCCGCCGTCTTGCGGGTGCTTGTCGCCCTCTGCGGCTGGGATGGTGGATGTGACATACAGCGTGCGCATATCGGCTCCGCCAAAGGCACACATCGTTGGTTTTTTTACTGGGGTGCTGACAGTCATATCCAGTACGCCTTGGGGGGTGTATCGGTGTATCAAGCCGGCATCTATGCCGCAGATCCAGTAGCAGCCATCGGTGTCCATAGCAGCCCCGTCGGGGCGGCCACTAAACCCGGTCATGTCCATAAACGGCCGGCGATTGAAAGGCTGGCCCAACTCCGTGTCGTAGTCAAAAGCCCAGCTCATGCGAATAGACTTGTGTGAGTCGGTGAGGTACATGGTGCGGCCGTCGGGGCTGAAGGCCGTGCCGTTGGGCGTCACAAAATCGTCTAATACTTGGCGTGGTTGACCACTCCACTGGAGCTGGTAAATGCGTCCCACATTGCGACCGGCCAGCATATCTATCAGCATGGACCCGGCCATGAAACGTCCCTGTCGATCGCAGCGCCCATCGTTGAAACGCATACCGGACATGGCGTGATCGACGTCACCGGCCGGAGTGAAGCCCAGCACATCGTCGTTGCGGGTGTCGAGGTGAAAGAACCCCGACTCTGCCCCCGCAATCCATTGGCCGGGGGCGTCAGTGGGGGAAATGCAGCCTAGCATCTGCGGCGCGTCCCACGTGTGTAGGCCGTGGGTGCCTGGTCGATAGCGAAACAATTTCTTCTCGGGGATATCGACCCAATACAAAGCCTGCTCCTGGGCATGCCACACCGGGCATTCGCCCGTGTTGTTTTGCACGGGTAAAGCAAGCTCGGCATGAAGTCGGGTGACTGCCACGGATTTATTTCCCCGCCTTGTGCGCGGTCATGGGCTCGCCCTGGAACAAAAAGCCCCCACCCTGGTAGATCGCGGCCGGGTCGGTGATATCGGGCTCGGGCGTGCGCGCATACACGGCTTTGCGGAAGGGGTCTGAGCTGTCTTGCGGTACATAACCCACATGGCGGGCGGCGCTGTTGTCGTACCAGACCACGGCGTTGTCGGACATGCCAAAAATCGCGGTGTGGCCCAGGATGGGGGTGGTCAGGCAGGCGGTGACCAGGCGGTGCAGGTCGTCAAAGCTGAGCCAGCTGGCCAGCATGCGCCGGTCTTTAGGTTCGGCAAACGAGGAGCCTATGCGTACGCAAGCGGTCTCGATGCCGTAGCGGTGAAAGTACATGCGCGAAAGGTCTTCGCCAAACGCCTTGCTCACACCGTACAGGCTGTCGGGGCGGGCAGGGTGGTTCAGCGTGATGGTGTCGCTTTGCTTGTAGAAACCGGTCACATGGTTGGAGCTGGCAAACACCACGCGCTTCACGCCATGCTTGCGAGCGGCTTCGTACAGGTTGTAAACGCCCAGGATGTTGGCTTGCAGGATGGGCTCAAACGGGCCTTCGACCGAGATGCCGCCCAAGTGAACGATGGCCTGGCAACCCTTGACGGCTGCGTCCACTGCCACCGCATCGGCCAGATCGGCCAGCGCAATTTCTTCACCCGTTCGGGCGGGGCCGAAGTCGGCGCGGTCCGATAGGCGCAGCACTTCGCAATTGGCCTTGAGCCGGTCGCGCAAAGCGGTGCCCAGGCCGCCAGCCGCGCCGGTCATCAGCAAAGTGTGGTGTACTTTGAGGGTCATGAATTTTTCGTCATCTTGTCAGTTGTATGTTGTCTGATGTGTTAAATTGTCGAGATCTGTTTCACCCGAGTCAAGGACTTTTCCATGGACCTAGTGCAAACCCCTAGAGCCTCTGCTGCCCCATCTGCCAGCGCC
>JBEEJM010000096.1:0-6853 GCA_041169205.1 Pseudomonadota bacterium
GTCGGCCACGGCCTGGGCGTGGCCGTATTCCATGACCAGGTTCTGGTTAAAGAAGCCAAAGGTCTGTTTGTTGGGCGTGGCGGTCAGGCCAATCAAATACGCGTCAAAGTATTCCAGCACCTGGCGCCACAGGTTGTAGATGCTGCGGTGGGCCTCGTCCGTCACCACAATGTCAAAGCTCTCGATGGGGATTAGCGGGTTGTAGCCAATGGGCTCGGGGTCTTTGAAAAGCGTTTCAATCTTCTCGGTGGATTCTTCGTCGGCCTCTTCAGCCAGCTCGCGCCCTTTGAGCATGCTGAACATGCGCTGGATGGTGCAGATGACCACGCGGGCGCTGGTGTCGAGCTGGTTGCCCTGCAGGTGCTGGACGATGTATTCCTCGCCAAACTTGTAGTTGTTGTAGGGCGATGCGTAGGCGTCAAACTCTTTCTTGGTCTGGCGGGCCAGGTTGCCCCGGTCCACCAAAAACAGCACGCGCCGCGCGCCGCCAAACTTGATGAGGCGGTAGATGAAGCCAATGCTGGTGAACGTTTTGCCGCTGCCGGTGGCCATCTGGATGAGGGCCTTGGGCTTGTTGGCGGCCAGGCTTTTTTCCAGGTTGGTGATGGCGCTGATTTGGGCGGGCCACAGCGCGTAGTGCGCGCCGCCGCTGCCCCATTCGGTGACGAGCTGGGGCATGCTGCGCATGCGGTGCAAGAAGGTGCCGGGCGCTTCGCTGACTGCATGGCTGCCCGCGGGCGGGGGCAGAAACGCCAGCCACTGCACCAGCAACTCGGGGCGGAAGAAGGCGAACACGGCTCTGGCGCGTGGCTCGGGGTCCAGGCCGTTGGTGAAGTGGGTTTCTACGCCGGTGGATTCCCACACAAAGGGCAGCGGGCGGCGCCAGGCGGGCAAGGTGGTAGGCAGGCCCTGGGCGTAGCGGCCGCTTTGCAGCTCCACGCCGGTTAAGGTGGCACCTTGCTTTTTGGCCTCGATCACGCCGCAGGCCTTGCCATTCACATACAGCAGATAGTCGGCAAAGCCAAAACCGGGGTTGAGGGGGAATTCGCGGATGGCCACGCCCTTTGCCGCACCGTCCCCGGCATGGATGTTGGCGTTGGCCACGTTACAGACGTGCCAACCGGCTGCAACTAGCTGCGCGTCGATGCTGACTCTGGCTTTTTGCTCTGGCGTCATGCCTGCGTCCTCCCTTTGTCTGCATTCTAGGTTACAAGCCATTTCGGGCTCTATCCCTCTAAAACACTGCGCAGGCAGCTACGTTTTTTGTAGCAATTCACTGTCAAAACTCCGGCAAGGATTGAGACCCTTGGTGACCTTTGCTTACAAATGGTGTCGTCGTTTCGACCGACCCGAGCGTTAATGTCTATGTACCTTTGGAGAAACGTAATGAAAAAAATCTTGGCCATCACTTTAGCCGCGTGCGTGCTGGCACCCGCATTGGCACAAACCAGTGTCGGCGTATCGATTGGCATCAACCAGCCGGGCGTCTATGGTCGCATTGACATTGGCAATTTTCCGCAGCCCCGCATTGTTTATCCGCAACCGGTGGTGATTGTTCAGTCCCCCATCGCGGTGTACCAACAGCCGGTGTATTTGTATGTGCCGCCTGGCCACCAAAAGAACTGGGCTAAGCACTGCTACCGCTACAACGCCTGTGGCCAGCCGGTGTATTTTGTGCAGGAAGAATGGGTGCGCGAACGCTACGATGAGCGCCGCGACGACCGGCATGACAATGGCCGCGGCAAGGACAAACGCGGCAAAGGCCATGGCAAGCACGACCGGGAAGACTGACGCGGGGCGCTAACCCCAGCGCTAAGCCAAGCCTCAGCGACTGAGCAGCGCCTTTAGCGCCACGCCGGTGTGTGTGCCCAGGCGCACCACCGCCTCGGGGGTGGCCGCAGCCACCACGTGGCCACCACCATTGCCACCATCCGGCCCCAGATCCAGCACCCAATCGGCCTCAGCGATCACATCGAGGTCGTGCTCAATCACCACCACGCTGTGACCACCGTTGACCAGGCGGTGCAGCACGTGAATCAGCTTTTCCACATCGGCCATGTGCAGGCCCACGGTGGGCTCGTCCAGCACATACAGGGTGTGCGGCACCTTGTTGCCGCGCTTGCCGATGTCGTCGCGCACTTTGCTAAGTTCAGTCACCAGCTTGATGCGCTGCGCCTCGCCACCGCTCAAGGTTGGTGAAGGTTGGCCCAGTGTGAGGTAGCCCAGGCCCACGTCTTTAAGCAGTTGCAACGGGTGCGCAATAACGGGCATGGCGGCAAAGAATTCCACCGCCTCGTCCACTTCCATCTGCAGCACATCGCCAATGTTTTTACCGCGCCAGGTCACGGCCTGCGTCTCAGGGTTGAAGCGCGCGCCTTTGCAGGTTTCGCACAAGACCTTTACGTCTGGCAAAAAGCTCATGCCAATCGTACGAATGCCCTGCCCTTCGCAACCGGGGCAACGGCCTTCGCCGGTGTTGAAGCTGAATCGGTTAGCGGCATAGCCACGGGCTTTGGCCTCCAGCGTGTCGGCAAAGAGTTTGCGGATGGTGTCCCAAAAGCCGATGTACGTTGCGGGGCAACTGCGCGGTGTTTTGCCAATCGGGGTTTGGTCGACTTCGAGCACGCGGTCTACGCTATCGAAACCCTGCACGCCGTCGCAGCCGACCCATTGGATCTTTTCGCCCGCGTCCAGCGCATCGCGGCCCGCTTTGGTACTGCGCTTTTGCACGGCAGTTTGCACGTTGGTTAGCAACACGTCGCGGGCCAGTGTGGACTTACCGGAGCCACTGACGCCGGTAATGGCCACCAGGCGCTTCAACGGAACATGGGCGGTGACGTTTTGCAGGTTGTGCATGGTGGCGTTGTGCACGGTCAGCCAGTCGATCTTTGGCTTCTGTGTTTTTGCTGCCGTTTTCTCTGTGCCCGCAGCGGGAAGCCCAGAGGCGGGCTCCTCGTCGCGTAGCTCAAAATCGTCGCCCACCTCTGGGCTGCCCGCTGCTGCGACGGAGGTTTTGGCTAAAGAGCGGTTTGCAAGCGCGGCGTATTCAGCGGCTACGCGGGTGCGTTCTGCGAGCTCGGCGTTGGCAGCTTGACTGGCCGTCACTTGCGCAGCGGCTACTGCTGCCTTGGCAGCTTTTGCGCTGAGTTTTTTAGGTGGCTTGGCAACACCACTCGTGGAGGAGTCCGGTACGCCGGGTGCCGATTTGGCGGCCGCATTTGGGCCGTATGAGGCTCCCGGCGTACCGGACTCCTCCGCAGCGAGAGCCAACGAAGCGGCAAGCCCAACCGACTCCTCAAACGAAACCATAGCCCGACGCACCGCCAAAGGATGCTTCATTGCGTGCAACAAATAGCGCCCGGTCTGCGATTCGGGGGCGTTCTGCACATCGGCAATCGACCCCTGCGCCACCAGCCGTCCACCACGCTTGCCCGCGCTGGGGCCAATGTCGATGATGTGGTCGGCCGCACGAATGGTTTCTTCGTCGTGCTCCACCACCACCAAGGTGTTGCCCTTGTCACTCAAACTCTGCAAGGCACCCAGCAAAATCTTGTTGTCACGCGCGTGCAGGCCAATGGTCGGCTCGTCCAGCACGTAGCACACGCCTTGCAAATTGCTGCCCAGTTGTGCCGCCAAGCGAATGCGCTGGGCTTCACCGCCACTGAGCGTGGGCGCGCCACGGTCCAACGTGAGGTAACCCAAACCCACCTGCTCCAGGAACTCCAGTCGGCTCTTGATCTCGGGAATCAAGTCGCGCGCGATATCGTTCTCACGCTGACTCAATCGACCCTGCACTTGCAAGGTTTCGACCCACTTGCGCACGTCCGTCACACTCAGATTTGCTATTGATGTGATAGCTGCTCCCGCATATTCCACGGGGGCTACAGCCCCAAACCGCACAGAACGCGCGGTGGCGTTCAGGCGCGTGCCTTGGCAGGTTGGGCAGGTCGCGTCATGCAAGTCTTCAATGTCGGCCTCGGCAAAGGTCTGCTCGCGGCCCTTGTTGTCGTCGTCTTTCACCGAATCGTCAAACACCTTGCGCTGCTCTTTGGTGAGCGCAACACCCGTACCAACGCAGTCCGGGCACCAGCCGTGCTTGCTGTTGTAGGAGAACAAACGCGGGTCCAGCTCGGCATACGAGGTGGAGCACACCGGGCAGGCGCGCTTGGTCGAGAACACCTGCACCTTGCCAATACCTGCGGCGGGCGTACCCGCCTCCATGGCTTCGCGCAGCCCGTCGATGTCACTCAGCACATACACCACGCCTTTGCCGTGCGTGAGCGCATCCGCCAAGGCCTTGCGCAGCGCCACTTCGTTGGCAGGCGTCACATCCAGACTGGCCACGGGCAGCTCGATGTTGTGTTCCTTGAAGCGGTCAATGCGCGGAAAGCCGGTGGTCGGCAAAAAGTTGCCGTCGATGCGCAAGTGCGTGTAGCCACGCGGCCGCGCCCAATCCGCCAGCTCGGTGTACACGCCCTTGCGCCCTTGCACCAGCGGTGCCAGCAAGCCAATGTGCTGGCCGCGGTACGTTTTGAGCAACTGCGCCGCAATGCTGTCCGCCGACTGCGGCTCCACCGCCGCGCCGTCTTTGTAGCAATGTTGGGTGCCCAGCTTCACATACAGCAAGCGCAAAAAGTGCCACACCTCGGTGGTCGTACCCACGGTCGACTTGCGCCCGCCACGCGAGAGCCGCTGCTCAATCGCGACCGTAGGCGGAATGCCATACACCGCATCCACCTCGGGCCGCCCCGCGGGTTGCACGATGGAACGGGCATAGGCGTTGAGAGATTCGAGGTAGCGGCGCTGGCCTTCGTTGAACAAAATATCAAACGCCAAAGTCGATTTACCCGATCCGGAGACGCCCGTCACCACACTGAACTTGCCGCGTGGAATATCCACCGACAGCGACTTGAGGTTGTGTTCCTTGGCGTTAACAATCCGAATGGAGTTGGATGTGTCGCCAGCCCCAGCACGGGAGGCGGATGGGCTTGCGCCGGGTGACGATTTTGAGCTACGCGACGAGGAACCCGGCGCAAGGCCGTCCGCCGCAGCAAGAACGGACGGTGTGGCCGTAGCGAGCGAGGAATAGGTAGCCGACGACTCCGCCACGACATGCACCACGCCCATCGCCGCCGCATACTCCCGCAGCGCCTTGCCAGTGTGCGAAGTCGCATGCAACAGCAAGTCTTCCGGCGTGCCATACGCAACCACTTCACCGCCCGCGTCCCCGCCTTCTGGCCCAAGGTCAATCAACCAGTCAGACGCGCGAATCACATCCAGGTTGTGCTCAATCACCACCAGCGAATGCCCTGCATCCAGCAGCTTGCGCAGTGCACGCATCAGCTTGGCGATGTCATCAAAATGGAGTCCGGTGGTCGGCTCGTCCAGCATGAACAGCGAACCGCGTTTGGCCAAAAACTGCGCACTCGCGCTTTTGCCCTTGGCAGCTTCTGCCAAAAATCCTGCCAACTTGAGCCGCTGTGCCTCACCACCCGACAGCGTGGGCACAGGCTGCCCCAGCTTCACATACTCCAGCCCCACATCCACAATCGGTTGCAACACGCGAATCACATCCCGGTCGGCACTGAACAGATCGGCCGCTTCGCTGACGGTCAGATTCAGCACATCGGCCACGTTAACGTTTTTGCCCTTGCGCTCAATCGTCACCTCCAAAATCTCGGGCCGGTAACGCTTGCCATCGCAGTCCGGGCAACGCAGGTACACATCGCTCAGAAACTGCATTTCCACATGCTCAAAGCCCGAGCCACCACAGGTGGGGCAACGGCCATCGCCACTGTTGAAGCTGAACTTGCTGGCCGTGTAGCTGCGCTCTTTGGACAGGGCAGCACCCGCAAACAATTCGCGAATCGCATCCCACGCGCCCACATAGCTCACCGGGTTGGAGCGCGCCGTCTTGCCAATCGGCGACTGGTCGACAAACACCACTTCGCTCAGTTGCTCGGCACCCAACAGACGCGCATGCGCGCCCGGCGTTTCCGTGGCTTTGCCAAAGTGGCGCAAGAGTGCGGGCGCCAGCACGTCCTGAATCAGTGTCGACTTGCCAGACCCGGACACACCGGTCACACAGACCAGACGTTGCAGCGGAATCTCTACCGAAATATTCTTGAGGTTGTGCTCGGTCACACCCTCCAGCACCAACCGCGGCGTGTTGGTCGCGACCATGCGCTTGAAGCCCATTCCCACCTGCTTACGGCCACCGAGGTACGCGCCAGTCAGGGTGTCTGCGCCTTTGAGCGCTTCGGTCGTGCCGTCAAACACAATCTGTCCGCCCTTCTCGCCCGGACCGGGGCCCATGTCAATCATGCGGTCGGCGGCCAGCATCACGGCTGGGTCGTGCTCCACCACCACCAGCGTGTTGCCCGCGTCGCGCAGGCGCTGCATGGCCACGATGATGCGGTGCATGTCGCGCGGATGCAGGCCGATACTGGGTTCGTCCAGCACAAACAGCGTGTTCACTAGCGAAGTACCAAGAGCCGTGGTCAAGTTGATGCGCTGCACCTCGCCGCCACTGAGGGTGCGGCTCTGGCGGTCCAGTGTGAGGTAGCCAATGCCGACGTCACACAGGTACTTGAGGCGCGTGCACACTTCTTCAAACAGGAGCTTCAGCGTTTTTGCTTCAGCCTCAGACTGCGCCGATTCGCCAGACTCCGCCCCCCTCAGCTGGACTTGCAACGAATCAAAGAACCTCCGCAACTTGTCCAGCGGCATCAGCATCATGTCGTGCAAACACAGCCCCGGCAGCGCCTCCAGCTGGTCGCGCGACCACTTCACACCCTTTGGCATAAAGCGCTTGGACGGCAACATCACCGCATCGGCCTGCGCCTTGGTGCCA
>JBEEJM010000097.1:0-3328 GCA_041169205.1 Pseudomonadota bacterium
TTTCGGACCAGTCCACCAGGAGCGTGTTGGCACCTTCTGGCAAATCGCCCGCCCACAGGGTAAATTGGTCAAACCGGGCTTCGAGGTCGTGCACAGGCATGGGCCGAGCGTACCAGCCGAGACGGCTCGCCAGCGTCCAGTTTTGCACGGAGACGGTGTGCAGGTTTTGCTGCACGGCCAGCACGCGCGCACGGGCTCCGGCCTGCTCCCAACCATGCAAATCGGCAAAGGGGTTGGGCGTGCTGGCACTGGTCGGTGCCTTGGCCGTCCAAAACGGCACACCGCCGGTCACCATCAAGGCAGGCAACGCAACGCACAAAATTGCCTGCACGGCCACCAGCGCCAGCACGGCATAACGCGCACGTGTCCGCACCGCCTCGGCCAACGCGCCGCCCGCAAAGGGTGCCAGCGCCACCCAAGCCGGTGCCGTCCAGTGCGGCAAGCTGGTACCGCCGCCCGACAGATAACCCAGCAGTGCAAAAGGAAGGGCGAAAAACAGCAACAACCAGCGCTGTGGTGCACCCACCTGCTGCCCCAGCCCCACGAGGCCCCACAACAACAAGGGGCCATACGCCAGCAGCTGCACCAACAAAAACTGCAGCACATGCTGGATGTGCCACGTGCCACCTGCGCCGTGCTGCGACTGGTAGGTAAACGAGACCCACTGGTTTTGCGCGTTCCAGAAGATAACGGGTGTGATCATCAGCAAGGCGAGCGCGGCTGCCATCCACAAGCGCGGGTTGCCCAGCAGTCGGAATCCATGGACTCTCAAAAGACACGCCGCCACCGCAGCAGCAGGCAGCACGGCGGTGTATTTGCTCAAGCCGGCCAGACCCAGCAGCAGACCCAGTTGCAGCCAGGGCGCACGGCGGCGTACCTGGACAGGGTCCATCAGCGTGAGGGTAAGGTGCATGAGCGCCACCGTCCAGGCCATCAGCAAGGTATCGGGCAGCAGGCCAATACCCAAGATATGGGCCAACGGCGCCAGCGTCCACACCAACACGGCCCACAGCCCCGCAGCCTGCGGATCGGCGGAGGGTGCCATCGATTTTGCGTGCAAACGCACCGTCAGCCCGTACACCCCCAGCGCCGTGGCCAGCCACAGCAGACCTGGCACCACGCGCAGCATGGCGTCCGGCATGTGCAACGCCACCAACGGCCACTGCACCCAACCCACCAACGGCGGATGGTCAAAGTAGCTCAAGGCCGGGTGCGCGGCGTACAAGGCATAGTGCGCCTCATCCACCGACAGGCCCATGGCAGCACCCAGCAGCCCATGCAGTACGACGACAACGGTCAACAGCCAGCGCAAATTTCCAAATTTCATTGCCCGCAGTCTAAACGGAGTGTTCCTAAGACTGGGCCCTATCGAGGTTCGTCAGTCCCCGTTGTACACTGCGCCCATGTGCCAACTGCTTGGAATGAACAGCTTTTTGCCAGCGAGCCTAACGCTGAGCTTCACCGGCTTTTCGCAGCGCGGCGGCTGCACCGACCACCACTCGGACGGCTGGGGCATTGCGTTCTTTGAGAGCGATGGCGACCAACCCGGCAAGGCGGCGCGCTACTTCGTGGACAAGGAAAGCGCGTCCACCTCGCCGATTGCGCAGATGCTGCGCACCTACCCCATCAAAAGCCACAACGTCGTAGCCCATGTGCGCAAAGCCACGGTGGGCGCGGTCACGCTGGAAAACTGCCACCCGTTTGTGCGGGAATTGTGGGGGCGCTATTGGGTGTTTGCCCACAACGGTGACCTGAAAGAATTTGACCCGCCGCTGCACGGCAGCTTCAAGCCCGTAGGCAGCACTGACAGCGAGCTGGCATTTTGCTGGCTGATGCAGGAACTCAACAAATCCCACGCGGGCATGCCCTGCATTGAGGAGCTGACCCACACGCTGTCCGAGTTGGTGCCACGCATTGCACGGCACGGCACGTTCAACTTTTTGCTCAGCAACGGGCAGGCGCTCTGGGCCCATGCGTCCACCAAGCTGCACTATGTGCTGCGCCAGCACCCGTTTACCGAAGTGCAATTGAAAGACGAAGACGTGAGTGTGAACCTGGCCGAACTCAACGGCCCGGAAGACCGCCTGGCCATCGTGGTCACCGAGCCCCTGACCACCAACGAAGCCTGGGTGGCCATGGAGGCAGGCGAGTTGCAGGCCTTTGTCAACGGCCGCCCCTTGAGCCGCACGATCTGCAAAGCCACACTGATTGCTGCGGCCGCTGCGGCGGCGGTCTTAAGAATTGCCGCAGAAGTAGAAGAAGCGGCCAAAGCCGCTTCTGTTGCTGCATCGCTTTCCAATGCAACGGCCGCCTAGGCCGCTGATTTAAGCGCAGGTTGCAGGCTTAAGGTTTGCAGCCGTACTGGCCTTTTTTGGCATTCTCAAAGTAAGTCAAATCACCCTTGCACTCCGCCTTGGCGGCAGGCAATGCTGTACCGGCTTTGGCAGCACAGGTGAATGCACCGGTCTTGGCGTTGAGTTTGCCGGATAGTTTCCAACCAGCAGAGCACACGCTAGCAGCCGTCATGGCCACGGGCTTGGCAGCGGGCTTGCCGCTGTCAACCACCGTGACATCCACTGCCTTTTCGCCGCCACCGCAATTGGGGTGGTTTTGCACGTTCCGGCCACCCAAGGTCACGTGGTAAGTACCGGCCTTGGCGTAGCTGTGGGTGACGACCAATGGCGACGCATTGCTGACATCGCTCACGCCGTCCTTCGTAGTGCCATCACCAAAGCCCACGGCATAGCCGCAGTAGTTGGCATTGAGCACATCAATGGTCGCCGTAATGGTGACCGGTTCGCCCACCTTGGCCGCGACAGGTGATGCCGTGATGTTGCCCAACACTTGCGCCTGCGCGGTGACAGCGAGGGTGGATGTAATGGCAAGAGCGGCCAGCAAGACTTTGAATTTCATAGGTTTCCTCCGTTTAGAACACCCATAACGTTACTCCCATTCGGCGTGTTGACACCCACGCATCACGAACAGGCGCGAATAGTGTGAACTAATGCGCGAATCCCTCAGACCAGCGCCGCCTCCAGCGCATCCACAAACATTGCCGGCACGTCAAAGCCGGTCTGGTCATAGATCTCCTGGAAACAGGTGGGGCTGGTGACGTTGATCTCGGTAAGGCGGTCGCCGATGATGTCCAAGCCCACCAGCAGCAAACCGCGCGCGGCCAGAATCGGGCCCAATGCCTCGGCGATCTCACGGTCCGCATCGGTCAGGGGCTGGGCAACACCTTTGCCGCCCACCGCGAGGTTGCCACGCACCTCGCCGCCTTGGGGAATGCGCGCCAGACAAAACGGCACCGGTTTGCCGCCAATCACCA
>JBEEJM010000098.1:0-2746 GCA_041169205.1 Pseudomonadota bacterium
CTTGCCTTTGTTAAAGCGACCCTCGGGGTCCACCTTGGCCTTGTAGTCCATGAAGGGCTGCAGCTCGGCGTCGGTCAAAAACTCCAACTTGGTGATGCCAATGCCGTGCTCGCCCGAGATCACGCCGTCCAGCGAACGGGCCAGCGCCATGATGCGTTTGACGGCTCCGTGCGCCGCCTGCAGCATGTCGTAGTCGTCGCTGTTGACCGGGATATTGGTGTGCACATTGCCGTCACCGGCGTGCATGTGCAGCGCCACCCAGACGCGGCCCTTGAGCACGCGCTGGTGCGTGGCGGTGCACTCGGCCAGAACGGCCTCGAAGGCCCCGCCGGTAAAGATGTCTTGCAGCGGTGCACGCAGCTGGGTTTTCCAGCTGGCACGCAGCGTGTGGTCTTGCAACTGTGGGAACAGGCCCTCGACGCCGTCGAGCCAGCCCTGCCACTGGGTGCGCACACCGGCCACCAGCGCCAAAGCCTGGCCCACACGGTCTTCCAACAGCTCGGCGGCAGGCACGTCATTGCCGTCATCGGTCTTGCCCAAGGGCAAATCGCCCTTGCCCAAAAACTGGGTCAATGCATCGCACAGGGCCAGCTTGTTGCGCAGGCTCAGCTCGATATTGATGCGCTCAATGCCGTCGGTGTACTCGGCCATGCGTGGCAGCGGAATCACCACGTCTTCGTTGATCTTGAAGGCGTTGGTGTGGCGGCTGATGGCCGCCGTTTTCTTGCGGTCCAGCCAGAATTTTTTGCGCGCCTCGGGGCTGATGGCGATAAAGCCTTCGCCACTGCGCGAGTTGGCAATGCGCACCACCTCGGAAGTAGTCCGCGCCACATCGTCGGCATCGTCACCCGCAATGTCGCCCACCAACACCATCTTGGGCAGGCCGCCGCGCTTGCTCTTGGTGGCATAGCCCACGGCCTTCAGGTAGCGGTCATCCAAGTGTTCCAAGCCCGCCAGCAGCACGCCAGTGCGTTTTTGCTCGGCGAACATGAAATCTTTAATTTCCACAATGCTGGGCACCGCGTCTTTGGCGTTACCAAAGAACTCCAGGCACACCGTACGGGTGTGGCTGGGCATCTTGTGCACCACCCAGCGCGCGCTAGTGATGAGGCCATCGCAGCCTTCTTTTTGAATGCCCGGCAAGCCGCTCAAAAACTTGTCGGTGACGTCCTTGCCCAAGCCTTCTTTGCGAAAGCTTTTGCCTGGAATGTCGAGCCGCTCTTGGCGAATCGGCGTCTTGCCATCGGCCTTGAAGTATTGCAGCTCGAAACTGGCCACGTCGGCATCATGGATCTTGCCCATGTTGTGGTTCACGCGGGTCACTTCCAACCACTCGGCCTGCGGTGTCACCATGCGCCAGCTGGCCAAATTGTCCAGCGCCGTGCCCCACAGCACGGCCTTTTTTCCACCGGCATTCATGGCGATGTTGCCGCCAATGCAGCTGGCCTCGGCCGATGTCGGGTCTACCGCAAACACATAGCCTGCGCGCTCTGCCGCATCGGCCACGCGCTGCGTCACCACGCCGGCTTCGGACCAGACGGTACCGACTTCGCGGTCCAGTCCGGGCAAGACCTTCATCTCCACCTCGGTCATGGCCTCGAGCTTTTCGGTGTTGATGACCGCACTTCTCCAGGTCAGCGGAATCGCACCGCCGGTGTAGCCGGTGCCGCCGCCACGCGGAATGATGGTCAGGCCCAGATCGATACAACCTTTGACCAGCCCAGCCATTTCTTCTTCGGTATCGGGGGTTAGCACCACGAACGGGTACTCCACGCGCCAGTCGGTGGCATCGGTCACGTGGCTCACGCGGCTCAGGCCGTCGAACTTGACGTTGTCTTTGGCAGTGTATTTGTAGAGTAGCTTTTGGGTCTTTTTGCGCAAGCCCGCCACTTCGACAAAGGCAGCATCAAACGACTGCACGGCCGCACGGGCCGCTACCAGCAATTCACCCACCATGGCATCGCGCTCGGGGTCGGTTTGTGGTGAGCGGCGTTTTTCGACTTCGCCCAGGCGGTGGTTCAGGGCATCGACCAACTGGCCGCGGCGTTTGGGGTTGTCCAGCAGGTCATCCTGCAAATAGGGGTTGCGCTGCACCACCCAAATATCACCCAACACCTCGTACAGCATGCGGGCCGAGCGGCCGGTACGGCGCTCTCCGCGCAGGCTATTAAGCCGCTCCCACACCTGCGCGCCCAACAGGCGAATCACGATCTCGCGGTCAGAAAACGAGGTGTAGTTGTACGGAATTTCGCGAATGCGTTCGTGAACGGACGGCGCAGCGTGGGCGGCCGACAGCAGGTGATTGAGTGAGGTGGGAGCGTTCATCAATGGTCTTGTCTGGGGGACCGGAGATGGTACCGCAGTGCAACAAACACACATGACCTCTAGTGGTAAGCCCTGATGAGTGCGGCAAATCGCGTCGGTTTTAATCAATCTGACACCGATTTGACACAGAGCGCGACGATGATCTCGCCCACCACACCCAGGAGAGCCCCATGAAAGTATTAACCCTTGCCGCACTGGCAACCGCCGCCTTTTGCGTTCCCGCCCAGGCCCAGACCGAAATCCAGTGGTGGCACTCCATGACCGCCGTCAACGGCGAGTGGGTGAACGATCTGGCCAAGGAATTCAACGCCAGCCAGAAGGACTACAAAATCATGCCCACCTACAAGGGCACCTACGACGAGTCCATGACCGGCGCTGTGGCGGCCTATCGCGCGGGCAATGCGCCGCACATCTTGCAGGT
>JBEEJM010000099.1:0-3403 GCA_041169205.1 Pseudomonadota bacterium
GCTGCCGCCGGGTTGTTGTCCAAAAAGTCATACAGTTTTTGCGAACCCATGGCAAAGGTGTAAACCATCTTGCCTTTGTCGATGGTCTTGTGCTTGCCTGTGATGCGCCCTGCCTCGTACATGTCGACATAGGAATCCGCCAGCATCTCGGTGTGTACGCCGAGGTCTTTCAAGTCGCTTTGCGCAATCATGGAACCGACGATGTTGGGCAGCGCCCCAATGCCGAGCTGGATCGTCGAGCCGTCTTCGAGCAGCGCCATGACGTGGTTGGCGATCATCCGGTCGACTTCGCTGGTCTGGGATTCCGGTAGCTGCAGCAGAGGGCTGTTGGGGCCTTCGACCACCAAGGTCACTTGGGAGATGTGGATTGATTCGTCGAGGCCGCCCAGGCACCGGGGTGTTTTTGTGTTCACTTCAACCACGACCTGTTTGGCTTTGCGGCAGTAGGCTGGGGTCATCGAACAGCTGGTCGAAAAATTGAAAAAACCATTCGCATCCATGGGCGTGACTTGGACGACGGCGACATCCGGCTCTTCGTACAGCATGACGTTTTGCGGGCCTTGGTGATAGCAGAGCGGGATGTAGCTGGCCAAGCCACGTTCGCCGTTTTTGCGAGCCAGGCCGGAGAAATGCCAGTCGTTCCAGATAAACGATTCCCTGCCCGGATCCACTTCGACGCACTTGAGGGGTTTGGCGCGTGTCGTGGTGATCAGAATCACATCCCGGAGGTCGTTCTTTCGCAGCGCGAGGGCTGCGTCCACGGCTTCCACGTTCTGGGCAAATTCACCCATGAAGACGACGTTGCCCGACTTGATCAGGCCTGCGGCCTTGTCGGCAGAGGCCAATTTTTGTCGGTATTCCGCGTGTGCACGATTTGTCATATTTAAGTTTTTCGAGTCCAGCGTGGGGCTGTCTTCAGTTTCAGAATTGCGCAATCGACATGCGATTGATGGTTGGGCCTGCTTGGCAGATGGTTTGTGCCAGGCCTGCGGCCTGGGTGAGCACCGATTCGGCGTAGAAGCGGGCGGTGATTACCTTGGCGGTGAAGAAGGCGGGATCGCTGTCCATCTTGTCCTGCGCCACCATCAGGGCGCGGGCCATTTGCCAGCCGCACAGCACCACACCGGCCAGTTTGAGGTAGTTCACCGCACCGGCATAGACCGTTTTGGGTTCGCTCTTGCCATGGGCGACGATGAAATCAATGGCCTCTTCCAGCGCAGCGCGACCTTGCCGCAACGCGCCCAGCATGGCGGTGCAGTCGTCGTTGCCATGGGCTGCAAGGTCTTGTTCGGTATTGGCAATCTGGGCACACAGCGTTTTGGCCACGGCACCCTTGTCGCGCAGCGTTTTGCGGCCCACGATGTCGTTGGCCTGGATGGCGGTGGTGCCTTCGTAAATGGTCAGGATGCGGGCATCGCGCAGGTGCTGGGCCGCGCCGGTCTCTTCGATGTAGCCCATGCCGCCGTGAATTTGCACGCCCAAGCTGGCCATCTCGATGGACATTTCTGTGGAGAAGCCTTTGACCACCGGCACCAGGTACTCGTACACGGCCTGGTTGTGGGCTTGGACGGACGCGTCGGTGGCGTGGTGCGCTGCATCGCTGGCAGCCGCTGCCACGTAGGCCAGGGCCCGTGTGCCCTCGACATGGGCGCGCATGGTCAGCAGCATGCGTTTGACATCGGGGTGGTTGATGATGGACACCGGGCCATCCGAACCTGCCAAATCGCGGCTTTGGGCGCGGTCATGGGCAAAGCGCACGGCCTTTTGGTAGGCGCGGTCGGCAATGGCAATGCCTTGCATGCCCACAGCAAAGCGGGCGGCGTTCATCATGATGAACATGATCTCCAGGCCACGATTCTCTTGACCGACCAAGTAGCCCACGGCACCGCCATGGTCGCCAAACTGCAGCACGGCGGTTGGGCTGGCCTTGATGCCGAGTTTGTGTTCGATGGACACGCACCACGCATCGTTGCGTGCACCCAATGCACCGTCATCGCCCACCATGAATTTGGGCACCAAAAACAGGGAGATGCCCTTCACGCCCTCGGGCGCGCCGGGGACCCGTGCCAGCACCAGATGGATGATGTTCTCCGCCATATCGTGCTCACCGTAGGTGATTAAAATCTTGGTGCCAAACACCTTGTAGGTGCCGTCCGCCTGGGGCTCGGCGCGTGAGCGCACCGCCGCCAGGTCCGAGCCCGCCTGGGGTTCGGTCAAATTCATGGTGCCGGTCCACTGGCCGCTGATGAGCTTGGCGGCAAACTTGGCCTTGAGCTCATCGCTGCCGGCCACCAGCAGCGCTTCAATGGCACCGTCGGTCAACATCGGGCACAGCGCAAACGACAGGCTGGCCGCATGCAACATCTCGGCGCATGGCGTGGCAATCAGCTTGGGGAAGCCCTGGCCACCAAACTCGGTGGGGTGAATCACACCTTGCCAACCGCCCTCTGCAAACTGCTGAAACGCCTCCTTGAAGCCGGGCGTAGTCGTGACGACACCGTCTTTCCAGCTGCTGGGGTTTTTGTCGCCTTCCCAGTTCAGGGGTGCGACCACACCTTCGCAAAATTTGGCAGACTCTTCCAGCACGGCTTGCGCGGTGTCGAGGTCGTAGTCCTCAAAACCAGGCAGGGCGGTGACTTTGGGCAGGCCTGCGAGTTCCTGCATCGCGAACAACATATCTTTCAGGGGGGCTTGGTAACTCATGACGTACTTTCTTGAGAATTTTTTGAAGCGGGGGTGTTCAAGCCTTGGCTTGGCTGGTCGCTTTGGCGGCGCGCCGAGCAGACGAGTCCACCTTGACGGTGGCAGCGCCGTCGATCACCTTGACGCCCTTGACGGTGCAGATGGTGTCCAGCACGGCACGGCCACGCTCTCCCACTTCGCGAACGGTCACCGTCGCGTGCACGGTATCGCCAGGGCGTACCGGGGCCAGGAAATTGAGCTGCTGGTTAAGGTAAACCGTACCCGGGCCGGGCAGGCGATTGGCAACCGCCGCAGAAATCACACTGGCCGACAACATGCCGTGGGCAATGCGGCCCTTGAATGCGGTAGTCGCAGCGAACTCTTCATTGATATGGATGGCGTTAATGTCACCCGATACGCCCGCAAACATCACGATATCCGCTTCGGTAATGGTTTTGGAAAAGGTGGCGGTCATGCCCACACGCAAGTCTTCAATGTCGTAGCCGTTTTGGTCATTCATGGTGTTGTCTCGTTGTTATTCATCACATCCCCGCGTAATTGGGCCCCCCACCCCCCTCAGGCGTGACCCACACAATGTTTTGCGTCGGATCCTTGATGTCACAGGTCTTGCAATGCACACAGTTCTGCGCATTGATCTGCAAACGGTCCGTGTTGTCTGCGTTCTTCACAAACTCGTACACCCCAGCCGGGCAGTAGCGGG
>JBEEJM010000100.1:0-2761 GCA_041169205.1 Pseudomonadota bacterium
TGCACCCAACCGTGATGCCACCTTTTTCCCCAGCTTGGCAACCAAGCGGGGCCTCAATGTAGGAGGCGAGTTTCGCTACCTCGAAAAAAACTACAACGGCACGGCGCGTCTGGACTGGTCGCCGCACGATCAGTTGCGCGGCGAGTCGCGCTGGGGCTTGGCGACAGCGCACACCGGTAGTTTTTACAGCGGTTTGCCTGCGGTGGGCGATCTGGGATTGAGCCTGAGCCTGAACCGCGTCAGTGACGACAACTACTGGAGTGATTTTCCGCGTGCCACATCTACCTTGACGCAGCGGCTGCTGGCCAGCGATGGCGCGTTATCCTGGTCGCAAGGCCCGGTTTCGCTGTATGCCCGCGCACTCAAATGGCAGACGCTGCAATTGCCCAGCTCGGTGATTACGCCGCCCTATGACCGATTGCCGCAATTGACCGCGCGCTACACCCGCAATAACTGGAACGGCCTGGATGTGTCCACCGAGCTGGACTACACCCAATTCAACTCTCAGCAGTCCTTGACCCTGCAACCCAATGCCAAGCGCACCTATGCGCAGGCGCAGATCAGCAAGCCATGGACTGCACCGGGCTATTTCATTACGCCCAAACTGCAATTGCATGCGACGGACTACCTGTTTGATGGCCCGTTATCAACAGGAGCTACCCATGCGCAACGCGTGGTGCCCACGGCCAGTGTGGACAGTGGTTTGACATTTGAGCGGGACACCCGCTATTTTGGCCGCAGCTTCACCCAAACCCTGGAGCCACGCGCGTTTTACAGCTACACCCCCTTTCGCAACCAGGCCGCGCTGCCCAACTACGACAGCGGTGCCAATGACTTTAACTTTGCCACCATCTATACGGAAAACGCCTTTGTGGGCAATGACCGGTTTGCCGACAACAACCTGTTGACACTGGGCGTGACCTCGCGTCTGCTGGACCCCTTAACGGGCGCGGAAAGCGTGCGTCTGGCGTATGCGCAGCGGCTGCGATTTTCCGACCAGAACGTGACCCTGCCCGGTGGCTTGGCAGACACGGGCCGTCTGTCGGATATGCTGTTTGGTGCCACGGTCAATTGGTCACCCCAGTGGTCTACCGATGCGGTGCTGCAATACAACCCCGCAACGCGCCGCTCACAGCGCAGCACGGCGGGCGTGCGCTACAGCCCGAGTGATTACCGCAGCGTCAGCGCCGCCTACCGTTATGCCAAAGGCGCAAGCGAGCAGGTCGATATCGGCTGGCAATGGCCGCTGAATGACCTGTGGGGTGACAAAGGCCAGAATCTGGGGTTCGGCTTAGGCCAGGGTGAAGGCCGCTGGTACAGCGTAGGGCGACTGAACTACAGCTTGCAAGACCGTAAAATCGTCGACACCGTAGCCGGTTTTGAGTACGATGCAGGATGCTGGCTGGGTCGGGTAGTTTTTGAGCGCCTGCAAACCACTACTTCCAGCGCCAATAAACGGCTTTTGTTTCAATTGGAATTTGTGGGTTTTGCGCGGGTAGGCTCCAATCCGTTGAAGGCATTGAAGGACAATGTGCCACGGTATCAGTATTTGCGTGAGAAAACCATCACCGGCCCGAGCCGGTTCAGTAACTATGATTAAATTTCCTTTGCCTATTTTGGTTGCACTTGCCAGCACGTTGGTGTTGGCTGCCAGCGGCGCACTGGGGCAGGGCCTGCGGGCATCGCCCTCCTTGACTCCGCAGCGCGCCGCAAATGATTCTGCGCAACGCATTGCCGACTATATTGTGGCGGTGGTCAACTCCGAGCCCATTACCAATAATGAAGTGCGCACCCGTGTACTGCGGTACGAGCAGCAGCTCAGCCAGCGTGGTGGCGCACTGCCCGCGCGTGATGAGTTGGCGGCGCAAGTGCTCGAACGCCTGATCGGCGAGCGCGCCCAGGTACAGTTGGCGCGGGATAACGGTATCAAAATAGAAGAATCCGCCATTGATGCGGCGGTGCAGAACGTTGCCCGCCAAAATCAGATGGGGGTAGACGAATTGCGCCGCAGGCTCGAGGCCGACGGCATTGCCTACGGCCAGTTTCGAGAGGGCTTGCGTGATGAAATGCTGCTGGCACGCGTGCGCGAACGTGAAGTACAAAGCCGAGTGACGATTTCCGAGAGCGAGCTGGATCGCTATGTGCAGGAGCAGCAAGATACCCCGGATGCAAGCTCCGCAGACATCAATATTGCCCAGATTCTGATTGTTGCTCCTGAGGGCGCGAGCGCTCCCCAATTGCAGGCGCTACAGGCGCGCGCCGAGCGTGCCGCCAGCCGCGCACGCGCAGGGGAAGATTTCGCGGCACTGGTGCGCGAGTTTTCGCAAGCCCCCGATAGCGCCAAAGGCGGGCTCATGGGCTTGCGCAGCGCTGACCGCTATCCCGATCTGTTTGTGCAAGCCACACAGAATCTGCAAATCGGCCAGGTGACTGGTGTGCTGCGTTCGGGGGCTGGCTTTCATGTGCTCAAGCTGGTAGAGAAAAAGCAGGTTAGCGCATCGAGCTTTACCACCATCCAAACCCGTGCCCGCCATATTTTGCTGCGTCCCAGCGCCCAATTGAGTGAAAGCACCGCCCGTGAGCGGTTAAATGAATTGCGTCGCCTTATTGCCAAAAAAGAAATCGACTTTGCCGCTGCCGCCCGTGAAAATTCGCAGGATGGGTCTGGCAAAGACGGGGGTGATCTGGGGTGGGCCAATCCGGGGCAGTATGTCCCCGAGTTTGAAGAGGTTATGAATGGACTGGCACCCGGCCAGGTTTC
>JBEEJM010000101.1:0-6327 GCA_041169205.1 Pseudomonadota bacterium
GCCTTGAAGCTGAACAGCCAGCCCAAAAAACCCAGCGGCCCCGAGCGTGACAGCAGCAAATACACCACCAGCCCCACCACCACCGAGGGCACGGCCAGAAAAGTATTCAGCACCGTGAGCACCACCGTGCGCCCCGCAAAACGCGCCACACCCAGCCACGCCCCCAGCACCAGCCCGACCGCGCAGGCGATCAGGCACGCGGTGGCGCTGACGGCCAGCGAGCGCCAGACGATGGACAAAAGAACGGGGTCAAAAGAAGCGACAAGTTGCAGCGCTGTGCGCGCGCTATCAGACAGAGTGGTCATAGGGAAAATGGAAACTTGGGGTATCGTAGCCAGGCCCCCAATTACCTGCGATATGTAACGCCGTGCATAGGCTCCAATTCCACTACACGCTCTCCCGCGACAGCAGCCCTGCGCTGATCCGCAACCCGCTGATTGACTTGCTGCGCGCGGTGTCCACCCACGGCTCCATCTCCGCTGGCGCGCGCGCGCTGGGCCTGTCCTACCGCCATGTGTGGGGCGAGCTCAAACGCTGGGAAAACGAGTTGGGCAACGAGCTGCTGGTGTGGGAAAAAGGCCAGTCCGCCAAGCTCTCCGAATTTGGCAGCAAGCTAATGTGGGCTGAGCGCCAAGCGCAGGCCCGCCTGGCTCCCCAGATTGAAGCCTTGCGCAGCGACCTGGAACGCGCCTTCGCTGTCGCGTTTGATCCGCACGCGCATGTGGTCACTCTGTATGCGAGCCATGACGAAGCGCTGGCCGTCTTGCGCGAACACGCCACCGCCAGCGACACAGGCGGCAATGACGCCGCGCAAATCCACCTCGACATCCGCTTTTGCGGCAGCGTGGACGCCATACGCGCACTCAACGAAGGGCGCTGCGTGATGGCGGGCTTTCACACGCTGCAACACCCCAGGCCGGGCTCGCTGGCCGAGCAGATCTACAAACCGCTGCTGCAACCGGGGCTGCACAAGATCATCGGTTTTGCCGAACGCACGCAAGGGCTGATGGTGGCGGCAGGCAACCCGCTGAACTTGCACACACTGGCCGATGTGCAGCGCACACAGGCACGGTTTGTCAACCGTGCGCTGGGCACCGGCACCCGCGTGGTCATCGATGAGTTACTGGCGCAGTCCCACATCGCTGCGACCGACATCAAGGGCTACGACCATGTGGAGCCATCCCACATTGCCGCCGCGCACGCGGTGGCGTCGGGTACGGCCGATGTGGCGTTGGGCATTGCCATCGCGGCGCAATCGCAAGGATTGGCGTTCGTACCCCTCGTACAAGAAAACTACCATTTGGTGTGCCTGAAGTCGGCACTTGACGAGCCCGCCATTGCGGCGTTTTGTACCGCGCTACAAAGCGCTGAATGGCAACAGCGGCTGGGTGCCATTGCGGGCTACACGCCCTCGAACAGTGGGCGCATTGTGTCGCTCAGTGAGGTGTTGCCGTGGTGGAGTTTTGACAAGCCCAAACGCGCAAGGCGTTAGACGACGGCACAAGGGTCCGGCGTTGCGCGGAACTCGCTGGCCGTAGCGCCTGTGGCACTTTTGATGCACCGATAAAACGTAGACAGCGTGTCAAACCCGCACTGGTAGGCGACATCTGAAATGGATCGCAAGGGGAATTCGCGCAGCATGTACAAAGCCTGCTCAGTGCGAAGCCGCTTTACCTCGCCGGCCACCGACGTCTTGCAGGCATGAAACGCCCGATGCAATTGGCGCTCGGAAATGCAGATGCTTTCGGCGACCTGTGCCGGTGTGAGTTCAGGGTGGTGCAGATTGCAGCGAATGAAGGTGACGGAAGACTTGTAGCGTTGCAAAGCCAGCGCGTTCTCCATGCCATCGCTGGGTGCTTCTCGGCCCGTCAACGCCATCGCCAGCAAATGGTCTAGCGCGCACAAACCGGCAATGCATTCGGCACTTTCCATCGCATCGATTTCGTCCAGCAGCGTTGCCAGATAGGCCGCCAAAACGCGTTGCAATGGCGCATGGGTGTGGACCACCTGGTAGCCACCATCCCGAATGCAGGCGCGCGCGCGGGGCAACAGCGAAGGCGAGACACTCAGTGCCCTGAAGCCCCATGGCTTGCCGTCCAACGCTGAAGCCCGGTACACCGCATCTTGTGCCCCCACGACCACCGACCCCGTGGAAGCACGAAACTGCTGGCCCAGGCTATTGCAAAACCAGCTGCCTTCACCGCGAATCCAATAGACCATCAGGTTGTCAGTTGCACAGGCGCGGGCCTGTGCGCTGGAGCGCTCCACCACGCTCCAGGAGGTGCTGACGTCAATGCGGGTGGCCACTTCCCCCTTGAACACCTGAATGTCGGCAAACACGGTGTCAAGGCAGGTGCTGCCCAAATCCACACTCAGGTTGAAATAGGTGTGCGCGAGATCCTGAATCAGGCTCGACCGATGGACGGGTTCGCACGCTTGGGTGGAATAGCAAAGATGGTTTTTATTCAACATAAAAATCTCCCCGGGGGCGATGGTGGCACTTGCAGGCCACAAGCGCAAGCGCCTTCCGCGCGATTTATTTTGTCGCGCGCTGCGCCTCCGATTGACAGAAATTGCAACGCGGGGTCGGCGTTGAAGACCCACTATTGCGTCTTCTCATTTTCAAACAGGAGGTACTCCATGATTGTTTTTACCCGCACCGCAAGCATTGCACCTGGCCAGAACCTCGGTGCCATGGTGTTTGCCCGCGAGGTGGCCGTGCACATCAAAAAAACCACCGGCGTTCAGCTCGAAGTGATGGTTCCGGTGGGCGGCAATCCCAGCCGCGTGGCGTGGACGACGCGCCACGAAAACCTCGGCGTTTTTGAGCAATTTCAAAGCACCGTATCTGCCGACATGGCCTATCTGCAAATGGTTGCAGGGGGTGCCGACAACTTCATCGCGGGGTCGCTCGAAGACTCCATTTGGAAACTGGTTTAACACTTTGACATTTTTCTGGAGGTTTTATGAGCACCAATTTTTTCAGGGCCTCGGCTCTGCTGGCCGCAGCGCTACTCGCTGCAACAGGCGTACAAGCGCAAACCGGACCGGTCAGCAAGTCCACCTGCGTCGTGACCGGGGGCACACTAATGGAGGCTGCGGGTGACCGGGAGGGGCATTTCATTCAGGCATCCGCTGGGACTTGTAGCATCGAAGGCGGTGCCTTCAGTGGCGGGGTGATGACCCAAAATTCCATCTGGGACTCGGACGGTCCCAAAGCCACTCTCACAGCCGGCAACGGTGTCATACGTGGACCCGGCAGCATTGCGGTGTACCAGACGATGGGAGGCACCCGCAGTTTGGTGGTGAAAGATGGAAAAGTCGTGGGCTGGACCGCGGCAGGACGCGTGGCCTACCCGATCGCCACCGGAGCGTTCGCGGCAGCGGCAGGAAAAACATACAGCTGGACGGCGCGCTTGACCGGATCCAACCAGTACATCATTGAATCGTCCCCCGAGTAGCGAAAGAAGGGCTGATTTAGCCGCCGCCGCGCTGCATGTACAGGTCAAACCGTTTCATGAAGGCGTAGCGTGCGGCATCGTCCACGCCCGCAAACCGAAAGCTCACCAGCAAACGCGGCATGCGGATGAGCGCAATGACACGCGGCTCGGCCACCTGCCATTTCAGGCCCAGTGCGCCATCGCCAATGCGCACGCCCACAGTCTGACCCTGGTGCTTCCAGTGGTGATCGCCCAGCGCGGGCGGCAACCAGCGCAGCCACTCTTCTTCGGTGCAGCCCATGTCGCGCTCAAAGCGCTCTTCGTAAAACGATTGCATTAGAGGGACTCTAGCCGCCTGCAATGGGAGGCCAGATGGCAAGCACATCGCCCTCCACCAAGGGCTGCATGGCCCGCTTGTCGGGATCAATGTAGCGGCCATTCACCAGCACCAAATGCACCCACTTGGGTGGCAGCGCTTTTTGCGCAATGACCATGCCTACCGTGGTGTCCGCAGGCACGTCCAACTCCACAATATTGGTGTACTTGGACTCGGGTGGAAGGTACTCGGTGAGCGTGGCAAAAAGTTTGAGCGTGATCTTCATACGCGCGGCACTCTAGCGCCTGCGGGCATCTTCTGCACCCGACCACGCGTCTTGCCCTTGGGCGCACGCGAGGTAGGCATTCATCAGTTGGGTCGGGTCTTGCTTGAGCGTTTCTTTCCAGGCACCCAGTTGGACTTGGCCTTCGACCAGCCCGCGCATCACACCCACATGGTCCGTCCAGCCCACGCTGTTGCAACCCACCAGCACATCGCCCTGAAACTGCAGGCTCAGGTGGCGGCCCGAGGGCACGTCGGTGAGCTCCACATGCTCACCACCGGGGCGGCCTTGCCAGTCGCCAAAGCTGGTGGAAATGAGCCCCAGCGTGTCGAGCACGTTGATTTGGGTGACGCCCTTGAGTTCGGCCTGCGGCGTCGGGCGGCCACGGGAAAAGGCCACCATGTTCAAGGCCGCCACGCGCGCCTGCTCGGCAGCGTTAGGCTGAATGGCGCTGACGATGGTTTTGCCACTCACCTTGTCAAAGGCCTCGGCGCAATCGCCCGCGGCGTAGATGCCGGGCACATTGGTTTGCAAATGCTCGTCGGTCAGCACGCCCAGCAGGCACTTTACGCCAGAGTCGGCCAGGTAGCTGATGGCGGGGCGCACACCGGCCGCGCTGATCACCAGGTCGGCCTCCACCGTGGTGCCATTGGAGAGCTTGACCTGCAGCGGCTTGCCCGGCGTGATGCTCTCCACCTTGGTGCCGGTGAACACCTGCACGCCCTTGCTCTCGACCCAAGCGCGAATCATGCCGCCCGCCGTAGGGCCCATCATGCGCGGCACCATGCGGTCGCCCATCTCCACGACGCTTAACTTCACACCGCGTGCGGCCAGCGACTCCATGATGATGCAACCGATAAAACCCGCACCCAGCTGCAACACGCGGGCACCTTGGGTGGCCAGTTTGTGGATAGCGCGGGCGTCTTCCAGCGTCCAGCAGGTGTGCACGCCTTCAGCATCAATACCGGGAATCGGTGGGTGCACAGGGTGCGAGCCGGTGGCGACCAACAGCGTGTCAAAGTTCAGGTTTTGCCCATTGCTGAGTGCTACAGTTTTAGTAGCTGCCTGCACAGACTGCACGCGGGCTACCACCTGATTGATCTTTAAATCGGCAAAGTGCGTCAAGCCTTTGCGTAGGTAGGTACCGCGCTCGCCCACGTTGCCAATCAGCAGGTAAGGAATGGCCATGCGCGAGTACGGGGGCTCGGGCTCATCGCCCACCATGGTGATGGTGTCAAAGGGCGCGTGCTTGCGGATGGTTTCGGCGGCAATCACGCCGGCCGGACCGGCACCGAGGATGAGGTGGTGGGTCACAGGTCCAGGCGTGCTTTGGTGGCAGCGGTGGGGCGGCCTTCTGGGTCCCAGCCCCGTATTTCGTAGTACTTGGGCAGCATGGTCGCCAGCTCGCTAACCTTGCCTTTGGCGGGGCCGGTTTTGCAGGCTTCCTCTAGCAGGCGTTTGGGCAGGCTGTCGTCTTTGGCCGTAAAGCCCGCGCGGTTGTTGAACTCGCGCTCCATGTTCCAGATGCGCTCACCAATCGTTGCCAAGTGTTCGGTGGTGTACTCGTCACCGCAAGCGGCGGCCAATTGCGGTGCCAGGTCTTGCAGCCCCCAGGCGAAGGTGGTGAAGATGCACAAGCCAGATGAGTCAAACGCAGCCGTCGCGTCTTGGAATGCCTTCACCAGCTCAGGTTTGCCCGCGCTCTCCAGCGGGTCGGTCTTGACCGGAATGCCCAGCACTTCGGATGCAATGGTGTAGCCGCGCAGATGGCAGCCACCGCGGTTGGACGTGGCATAGGCCAAGCCGATGCCCTGAATGGCGCGGCCGTCGTAGGCAGGGAACTCCTGGCCCTTGCTGCTCATGCTCAGCTCCGGGTGGCCGTACTTGGCGGTCAGGCGCTTGGAGCCCTGGCCAATTTCCACACCAAAGCCACGGCCGTTAACGGTTTCTTCTGCCAAGAAGGCCAGCGTTTGCGCGGAACCAAATTTGGCATCAATGCCAATTTGCTCTTTGGTCAGCACACCCATTTCATACAACTCCATGACCGCGCCCACGGTGGCACCGAAGCTGATGGGGTCGATGCCCTCTTCGTTGCACAGCAGGTTGGCGTATTGCAGGGCTTCGAGGTCGTTCACGCCGTTGGCAGCGCCCAAAGCCCAAGCCGCTTCGTATTCCAGGCCGCCATTGGCACCCCGGTACTGGGGCTTGTTGACGATGGTGAAGTGGTTCTCGTCCATCTTGCTGATGCGTCCGCAGGCGATGGTGCAGCCAAAGCAAGCCTGGTTGGT
>JBEEJM010000102.1:0-4238 GCA_041169205.1 Pseudomonadota bacterium
CCCGAAACTTGCGCTCCACTGCAATCGATAAAAACCACAGCATGTGGCAGCTCGACAGCGACGAGACAAACATCTCCTCTGGGTCTACTGCGGTTGCGTCGGAAAACGGCTCGCGCACCACATGCGGTGAGGATGACCCCGGCACCTCCACCCCACCATCAAAGCGCAGCACATGCTTGCGGCTATAGCGGTTGTCCAAAAAGTTTTGCTCACCTCGGAGCCAGAGGGTTTGGGCGGTGTAGAGGGTCATCAGACAACAATCCAGTTTTAGGGACAGATCAACTTGACCTTAGGAAAGTAGGTTTTGTACCGACCTTGATCGCGAGTGAGAATTTTCCAACCTTCGGTATGCGCTTGCGCACCTATAAAAAAGTCCGCCAAAACACCCGTCTTGGTGCCTTTGCGCTTGCGGTATTGCAAGAAAGCCTCGCCCGCCATGTAGGCAGCAGGCCGCGAGATGTCTTTCACTACAATTTTTGAACGCTTCAAAAATTCATCCAACGCGGCCATGCTGTCCAGCGCAGGCACCAGCTTCGCATAACCCACTGCGTTGATAAACAGCGGCCCTTGCTTTTGCGCTTTCATCAACTGCTCCTCAGACCAGTCCGCCCATTGCGGGTCGTCCTGCACCAAGTCAATCAGCACATTCGTGTCCACCAAAATCATGGCTTGTTCCAATCATCCCCGCGCGTCATACGCATGATCTGATCGGTAGTGTATTTTTTGTTTCCCGTGCCACGCAAAGCACTAAATGGGTTGGTGGATTTGGATTTTTTGACTGGCTTGGCGACAGTCTCTAAATGCTTTTCTAAAGCTTTCTGTACGACTGCAGATTTTGTTAAATGCAGTGCTTCGCAGTAAACGGCTAATTGATTTTGTAAATTCTCGGGCAAACGTACAGACAACATAAATCACTCCAAGTGTATGACATGACGTACATTTATTGTATGACACAATCATTGACACAGATGCTTAGCTCGTCTTAACTCCGCAATATTGTTTGCTTGCATGGACTACGCCAACAGTTTGTCGTAGTCAGCGTGGCTACCGATCCAAAACCATTGCACCCCCTCGTCCACGGGAATGCCCAATGCGCGGTAGCCCAGGTTTACGCGCACGCTTGTCAGCGCCGATTGAATATTGACCCACCCTGCCGATCCAATATTGACCCAGGGCGGGTTGCTGAATTTTGATTCAGCAACTGTGGATAAGTGTACTCATTTCCAGGTTCTGCTTTGTCTCCTTCAAGTCTTCGATGGTGAGCAGGGGGAAAGGAGCGAAGGGCGTAGCCCGTAGCGGATTTCCCCCTGCTCGCGCGCCACTTCAGAACGGCTCGACAGCCTCCTGCACCACGGGTGCCACCAAGTGGGCCTGGCGGGCATTACCCTTGGCACTCTCCCTGGCCTTGATGCGCGTCTTGGCCGCCAAAGTGCTATTGCGCAACCGAAACGACTCATTGCCCGTCTCCACAATGTGGCAGTGGTGGGTCAACCGGTCTAGCAGCGCAGTGGTCATCTTGGCATCACCAAACACCGCCGACCACTCCGAGAAGCTCAGGTTGGTGGTGATCACCACACTGGTGTGCTCGTACAGCTTGGAGAGCAGGTGAAACAGCAATGCACCACCGGCCTGGCTAAAGGGCAAGTAGCCCAACTCGTCCAGAATTACCAGATCCATACGCCGCAGCGCCAAGGCGATACGACCGGCCTTGCCCTCCCTCTTTTCTTTCTCCAACTCATTGACCAAATCGACCGTGGAGTAAAAGCGCACCCGCTTGCCCTTGGCTGCAATGCCCGCCACCCCAATAGCTGTAGCCAGGTGTGTCTTTCCCGTGCCCGGCCCACCAATGAGCACCACGTTTTGTGCGGTGTCGGTGAACGCCAGCGTGCTCAATTTCTTGACCAGCGTTTGATCCGCCTTGGACGCTTCAAAGTCAAAGCCGGCCAGATCCCGGTGCAGCGGGAATTTGGCCGCCTTCATCTGGTGACGCACTGCGGCCATGGCGCGCTGGGTGTGTTCGGCTTGCAGCAGGTGCTCCATCAACCATTGGCCACTCTGTAGGCCTACATGGCTGCCTGCCTCTTGGACGCTCAACTCGTCCCAGGCGCTGGACATACCCAGCAGGCGCAGCTCTTTGAGTTCGGCTTGGATATCACGCGGCATGGCTGGCCTCCTGCGCGGCGTTCGCGCCTACGCGCAAACTGTCGTAGCGGCTGGTGTTGGCCACGGGCGCCTCCCTTAGCTGCAAGCTGCTCTGGACAGACTCGGGCATCGGCGCGCTATGCAGCCGCGCCAGCACGTTGAGCACATGTTCGCTACTCAAAGCGCCCGACTCGATCACCAACTCTACCGCCACCAACACCGCCTGCAGGCCATGGCTGGCTACGCAGCCCAGCACCTGGGCCATGGTTTTGTCGCCCCCAGGGTGGCGCAGCAAGCCTTGCCTCAGGCGCAGCAGCGGCTCTGGCATGTCGGCAAAGGGCGCTCCGTTGCGCAGCGCGCCGCTCTTGCGCTGCACCAGCGCAACATAGTGTTGCCAGTCATAAGAGATGTGCCCCCGGTTGCTCAGCCTCTCGTGGCGTGCCACGATGGCCTCATCCGTGGCGATCTCTACCCGGCCCGGGTACAGCCGCGTGCTCACGCGCTGGCCCGCCAGCTCGCAGGGCACCGAGTAGCGGTTGCGCGCTACCGCCACCAGGCAGGTGCTCGATACCTTGGCGCAGCGCTCCACATAGCCGTCAAACACGCTGGGCATGGGCATGAGTTCGGCGCGCTCTTGCTCCAGCATCTCCAGCACGCTGAACTGCGTGTATTCGGGGTGGCGTACCTCAGCCCACAGGGCCCGGCAGCGCTCAGCCAGCCAGGCGTTGAGCTCGCCAAAGCTGCCAAACTGGCGCTGCTGCGCGGCCAGCCAGATGCGTCGCCTGCTGTCCTGCACATTCTTCTCCACAATGCCTTTCTCCCAGCCACTAGCGACGTTGCAGAAGTCGGCATCAAACAAGTAGTGCGCACACATCACCGCAAAGCGGGCATTGACCACTCGGCCCTTGCCCTTTTTGACCTTGTCCACAGCCGTCTTCATGTTGTCATAGATGCCCCGCCGGGCTACCCCGCCCAGCGCCGCGAAGGAGCGGCTATGGGCATCAAAGAGCATCTCGTGACCCTGCGAGGGGTAAGCTACCAGCCAGAATGCGCGGCTGGCGCACAGCTTCATATGCGAGACTTGCATGCGGTGGTAGATGCCGCCTACCAGCAAGCCCTCTTCGCTCCAGTCAAACTGGAAGGCCTCGCCCAGCTCGAATTTCAAGGGCATAAAGGCTTTGCCCAGTTTGCCTGTATCGGCCCGCCAAGCACGGATGAAGTCCGTCACCCGGCTGTAGCCGCCGGTATAACCAGACGCTTGGATTTGCGTCCACAAAGCCCGCGCCGTACGCCGATCACGCTTGAGGCGCATGGCATCGGCTTTGAGGGCGTGCTCCAACTCCTGTGCGTACGCAGCCAGCTTGCCGGGCGCTGACACTCTGGCGTAGACCGGCTCTTGCACCTGTACTTGACCTTGCTCTGGTGCTCTGAGCCACTTGCGTAGCGTGTTTCTGGCTAACCCCGTCCTCTTGCTTATCTCGTGTAGCGAGAGCTTGTCGCGTACATACATACGCCTGACTTTTCCTAACATTTCCATGGTGATCACCTTGTTTGTCCTATGCCTAAAATTTGGGCAGGACTAGTAAAACACCTGGGTCAGTTTTAAATCGGCACTTTGGCCTTTAGTGGGTCAGTTTTCGGTCGGCGGCAACAGGCGATCTCTACACTGGGAAGTGGCAAACCGATGGTTCCTGTAAAAGTGGCATTGGTAGGTGGATTGTTAGTGCCAATAGCGACCGTCTCACTCATGCCCCAACCCTCTATCATCGGACAGCCAGTTGCTTCTAACCAATGTTTGGCGGTACCCTCGGAAGCGGCCATGCCGCCAGCCTGAGAAATTCGCAGCTTAGAGAAGTCCACAGTTTTGAGCATAGGATGTTGAAGCAGCGCATTGAACAATGTGTTCACGGCGGGAAGCATATGAAAAGGGCGCTTCTTAAGAGCCTCGATGAACTTGCCAAAATCACGTGGATTCGGGATCAAAGTCATGTGAGCGCCCCAGCGGACAGCTAACAAACTTAAACTTAAAGCAAAAATATGGTATAGCGGCAGCGCGGCAATGCTGTTGGTTTTACTGATGTCTCCCACATCCAACA
>JBEEJM010000103.1:0-6351 GCA_041169205.1 Pseudomonadota bacterium
GCCTCGGGCCATGTGCACCGCAGCATTCAAGTGCTCAAGAGCAAAGGCGTGAAGGTGGGCCTGACGTTCAACCCGGCCGAGCCGCTGGACGTACTGGACTGGGTGATTGACGACATCGACCTGGTGTTGATCATGAGCGTCAACCCCGGCTTTGGCGGCCAGAGCTTTATTGACTCGGCCCTGCGCAAGATCGAAGATGTGCGCCGCCGCATTGACGCCAGCGGCAAAGACATCCGCCTGGAAGTGGACGGCGGTATCAAGACCGACAACATCCGCCGCGTGGCCGACGCCGGTGCCGACACCTTTGTGGCAGGCAGTGCCATCTTTGGCAAGCCCGACTACAAGAGCGTGGTGGACGCTATGCGCCTGGCGCTGGCGGCCTGACCTCGGTCGTGGTTTAGAACGTTTCCCATTCGTCATCCCCACCCGCAGGCGCTGGCTTGGGCTGCGTTTTGGCGATGACGACCGGTGCAGTGGCCTTGGCCACGACCGGTTTGGGCACCGACGGCTTGAAGGGCTTCGATGGCGCAGCAATATTGCGGCGTTCTGCGCCTTTGAAGGCCGTGCTTGGGGGAGCGCTTGAGCGCACCGATGTTCTGGCTGGGGTCGCGGACGGTTTGCCATCCAGGGTAAACACGGCGACCGACTGAACCAGGTCGTTGGCCTGGCTTTTCAGGCTGCTGGCCGCTGCCGCCATCTGTTCTACCAGCGCCGCGTTTTGCTGCGTGGCCTGGTCCATTTGCGTAACGGCTGCGCCCACTTGTGCCACACCGGAGGCTTGTTCGTCGCTGGCTGCACTGATCTCGCCCATGATGTCGGTGACCCGTTTGATGCTCCCCACCACTTCCGCCATGGTCGTGCCGGCCCTGTCCACCAAGGCGGTGCCTTGTTCGACGCGCTCCACACTGGCACCAATCAGACTCTTAATTTCTTTGGCGGCATCGGCAGACCGACCGGCTAGCGAGCGCACCTCGCTGGCCACCACGGCAAAGCCACGGCCCTGTTCGCCCGCGCGGGCGGCTTCCACCGCTGCGTTCAGGGCCAGGATGTTGGTCTGAAAGGCAATGCCATCAATCACGCTGATGATGTCTGCAATCTTGCGGCTGGAATCGTTGATGCCTTTCATCGTCTCCACCACCTGACCGACGACGTTGCCGCCCTGCAAGGCGACGGTAGAGGCATTCATGGCCAGTTGGTTGGCCTGGCGCGCGCTGTCGGCATTTTGTTTGACGGTCGAGCCCAACTCTTCCATGCTGGCGGCGGTTTCTTCCAGTGCGCTGGCCTGTTGCTCGGTTCGCGCGGACAGGTCGTTATTGCCCTGCGCAATTTCGGCGCTGCTGGTGGCAACGCTCTCGGCGTTGCTTTTGACGGCCCGCACAATGTCTGAAAAACTGGCCTGCATGCGCGCCATCGACCGCAGCAAGTCTTGCGTTTCGTCATTGCCCGCTGGTGTGATCGGGCTTGCGAGATTGCCCTCAGCCAAACGGTCGGCACTCCTGACGGCATGGCCCATGGGCCCCGACATATACGCGGCCAGCCACAACGAAGCAAAAATCAGCAGTGCAGCAGCAACAGCCAAGCCCACCCCGACCTGCATCTTGGTACTGGTAGCCCGTGCGTTCACTTCCAGCCCATAGGCCGCCACATCCTTTTCGATGACGCTGCTTTGCTCCTCCATGGCGTCTTCGAGTTGCTTGAATGCTTTTTGGAATTCAGGCATTGCCTCCAGGGCCATTGCGGCATCGGTGGTGGCGAGTTTTTGCACTTTGCCTGCTGACTCCACATAGGCTTTCAAGGCAGGGCCAATTTTGGCGACTACCGCCTTGGCGTTTGCTGAAAGCGGCAAGGCGTCCATTTCGCCGAGCGATTTGGTGAAGGATGCCGAATGTTCTGCCAAGTCTTTTTGGGCTTCTGCCACGCCTGCAACGTCTTTTATCTGCCCGCTCAGCAGGGCCAGCAGCACATCACCGCGAATGGCATCGTGCATCATGTCTGCCTGCTGGCTTTTTTGCAGCGCAACGTCCATGGCGATCGATTTTTCAAAGGCCAGTGACAGCTTGTTGGCATTCAGCAGACCGATGCCACCCACCAGAGCCGTCATGATCAGGCCGACAGCGCCGAGCCCCAGTATTTGCGTGCGAAGTTTCATGCGTGTTTCTCTGTGAAGGTATGAGAACGAGTTTTTGAATGGTAGCGTGCCCGCAATTTATACGCAGTTGATGCTTCTGTCACGAGAAACTACAGGGCTTTTCCGGTGGAACATTCTGTTTGCTACACTGGCACTATGTTCATTCACCGCATCAGTATTACAGGTTGTAGCGACCGGGGGGCCTGGCCCTGGCGTACCTTGCCAACCTGCGTCTGAGCGCGTCCCGGCCCATCGCCTGACAATTGGCGATTTGCGGCGCGCAGAAGCTCTGCGCACACTCCCCCATTCTTGCCGCTGCGGTGCGTTCGTTGTGAATGCCCGCAAGCGAACCCCATTTGCCCCTCTCGAGGCTTTGTATTGCAATGACTGAATCTGAATTTCTGGCCCTGAAGACCCAAGGCTACAACCGCATCCCTTTGACCGCCCAGGCCTTTGCCGACCTGGAAACTCCGCTGTCGCTGTACCTGAAGTTGGCCCGCACTTCGGGGGTAACCGAGCCTGCGCCGTATAGTTTTTTGCTGGAGTCGGTGGTGGGTGGCGAGCGCTTTGGGCGCTACAGCTTCATCGGCCTGCCGGCTCGCACCCTGGTGCGCGCCAGTGGTTTTGGCGAGCAGGCCCGCACCGAGGTGGTGACCGATGGCCTGGTGGTGGAAACCTCCAGCACCAACCCGTTGGACTTTATTGCCAGCTACCAGCAGCGGTTTAAGGTGGCCCTGCGGCCCGGCATGCCACGCTTTTGCGGCGGTCTGGCGGGTTACTTTGGTTACGACGCGGTGCGCTACATCGAGAAAAAACTGCAGCACACCTGCCCACCCGACGAGATGGGCACGCCCGACATCTTGCTGTTGCAGTGCGAAGAATTGGCCGTCATTGACAACCTCTCGGGCAAACTACACCTGATGGTGTATGTGGACCCGGCCGACGCCGACGCCTACGCCCTTGGGCAAGCCCGTCTGGCAGAGCTCAAGGCAAAACTGGCAGAGGCGGTCAGCGCCCCTGCGGTGAAGCCCACGCAGGCCCATGCCGCCCAGCGTGACTTTGCCAAGGCTGACTACATCGCCGCCGTTGAGCGCGCCAAGGCGCTGATCGCCGGTGGCGACTTCATGCAGGTGCAGGTGGGCCAGCGCATCAAGAAGCGTTACACCGAGTCGCCCCTGTCCCTGTACCGGGCGCTGCGGTCTTTGAACCCTAGCCCTTACATGTACTACTACCACTTTGGGGATTTCCACGTGGTCGGTGCATCGCCCGAAATTCTGGTCCGGCAGGAGTTGGTCGCCTTGGACGGGAAAACCTCCACGAAAGTCACCATTCGCCCTCTCGCAGGCACCCGCCCACGGGGCGCGACGCCTGAGCTGGACAAGGCTGCCGAGGCGGAACTGATTGGCGACCCGAAAGAGCGCGCCGAGCACGTCATGCTGATTGACCTGGCGCGCAACGACATTGGCCGCATCGCGCAGATCGGCTCGGTCAAGGTGACCGATGCCTTCTGTGTGGAGCGCTACAGCCATGTCATGCACATCGTGAGCAATGTGGAGGGCACGTTGCAGGACGGCCCGGATGGTCAACCGTTGGGCAGCATGGACGTGCTCAAAGCCACATTCCCTGCCGGCACGCTCACCGGCGCACCCAAGGTGCACGCGATGGAGCTGATCGACCAACTGGAGCCCACCAAGCGCGGCATTTACGGCGGCGCGTGCGGCTACCTGAGCTATGCAGGCGATATGGACGTGGCCATTGCCATCCGCACCGGCATCATCAAAAACCAGACACTCTATGTGCAAGCCGCCGCCGGGGTGGTGGCCGACAGCGTGCCCGAGCTGGAATGGGCCGAGACCGAGCACAAGGCGAGGGCGCTCTTACGTGCCGCAGAGTTGGTAGAACAGGGACTGGAGTAATCACCATGGCACACAAAATCAAACTCCTGATGGTGGATAACTACGACAGCTTCACCTACAACATCGTCCAGTATTTTGGCGAACTGGGTGCCGAGGTGGAAGTGTTCCGCAACGACGAAATCACCCTGGAAGGCATTGCCGCGCGCAAGCCCGACCGGCTGGTGGTATCCCCCGGCCCGTGTTCCCCGGCAGAGGCGGGCATTTCGGTGGCGGCGATTCAGCACTTCATGGGCAAGCTGCCGATTTTGGGCGTGTGTTTGGGGCACCAGAGCATTGGTGCGGCGTTGGGCGGCAAGATCATCCGTGCCCAGCAGCTGATGCACGGCAAGACCAGCATGATCCACACCACGCAAGAAGGCGTGTTTGCCGGGTTGCCCGCGCAGTTCACGGTCAACCGCTACCACTCGCTGGCGATCGAGCGTGCCTCGTGCCCCAAAGAGTTGGCGATCACCGCCTGGACCGACGACGGCGAAATCATGGGCGTGCGCCACACCGGCCTGGCCCATGCGGTGCGCATGGAAGGCGTGCAGTTCCACCCGGAAAGCATCCTCACCGAGCATGGTCATGCCATGCTGCGTAACTTTTTACAGTAAGCAAGGCGCTATTTGTCGCTATTATTTTAATAGCTATTTGCGCATATTCCACGGGGGCTAGAGGCCAATATGACCAAAATAATTGATCTGCGTAGCGATACGGTGACACAGCCGACGGCGGCCATGCGCGCCGCCATGATGGCCGCCCCCTTGGGCGACGATGTGTTTGGCGACGACCCCAGCGTGAACGCGCTGCAAGACAAGGTTGCCGCCATGCTGGGCTTTGAAGCCGCGTTGTTCATGCCCTCGGGCACGCAGAGCAATCTGTGCGCGCTGATGGCGCACTGCGGGCGTGGCGATGAGTACATCGTCGGCCAGTTGGCCCACACCTACCGCTACGAAGGCGGCGGTGCGGCCGTGCTGGGCAGCATCCAGCCGCAACCTTTGGCGATGGACGCCAATGGCCAGATGGCGCTGGCCGATATCGCCGCCGCCATCAAGCCGGATGACGCGCACTTTGCCCGCAGCCGCCTGCTGTGCCTGGAGAACACCTGGAATGGCCACGCCATGCCCATGGAATACCTGCAACAGGCCACCGACTTGGCGCGCCAGCGCGGGCTGGCGACGCATCTGGACGGCGCGCGGCTGTTCAATGCGGCGGTCGAGCAGGCGGCACCCGGTGAGAGCGTGGCCAGTGTGGCCAAACGCATCACGAGTTACTTTGACAGCGTTTCGGTGTGCTTCAGCAAGGGTCTGGGCGCGCCGGTCGGTTCGGCTTTGTGCGGCAGCAAAGAGCTGATCGCCCGTGCCCACCGCATCCGCAAAATGGCCGGTGGCGGCATGCGCCAGATCGGGCTGCTGGCAGCGGCTGCCAGCTACGCGCTGGACCACCATTTGGACCGGCTGGCCGACGACCACGCGCTGGCGCAGCGTCTGGCCCACGGGCTGCAGGGCATTGCGGGCTTGAGCGTGCGCTCGGTCAATACCAACATCGTGTTCCTGGACGTGGCCGACGGCCGCGGTGTGGACTTGCTGGCCTATCTACAGCAGCACGGCGTGTTGGCGATCGGGTTGATTGGCCTGCGCTTTGTCACGCACCTGGACGTGGACGCTGCGGACATGGACTACACGGTGGCATGTGTTCGCCGCTTTTTTGCAACGCCAACCGTTGCGCAGACTGCTGCGTCAACCGCACCCCAGGCTGCGGGTGCTGGCGTGTATTGAAAGACTGGCGAAGCGCAAACCTCTATGCCTATTGACCAACTGCTTTTGTTTATCGCCGCCGGGTTGCTGCTCAATCTGACGCCCGGCCCGGACGTGCTGTACATCGTGTCCAACGGCTTGCGCGGTGGCGCGCGCGCTGGTGTGGTGGCTGCGCTGGGGATCACCGCGGGGTGCTTTGTGCATATTTTTGCGGCGACCGTGGGCGTGAGCGCCCTGATGGCTGCGTCTGCCACGGCCTTCACGGTGCTGAAGTGGATGGGGGCTGCGTATTTGGTCTATGTAGGGGGGCGACTGCTGCTGTCAAAGGTTGAGCCCGCTACAAAATTAGTAGCTGATGGCGCAAATTCCACGGAGGCTAAAGGCCAATATGGCTATAAATCCATCTTCCTGCGCGGTTTCTGGACCAACACACTCAATCCCAAGGTGGCACTGTTTTTTCTGGCGTTTCTGCCGCAGTTCATCACGCCGTCCATGGACAACAAGCCGCTGGCGTTTCTGCTGCTGGGCCTGCTGTTCAACTTCAACGGCCTGTGGGTGAATGTCGGCTGGG
>JBEEJM010000104.1:0-3596 GCA_041169205.1 Pseudomonadota bacterium
TCACCCAGTGTGAAGCCGAAGGTTTCCGCCGCATCACGTACTTTCTGGACCGCCCCGATGTAATGGCAATGTACACGGTGACACTGCGAGCCGACAAGGCCAAGTACCCGGTGCTACTGAGTAACGGCAACTTGGTGGAGCAAGGCGCGTTGGAAGATGGTCGCCATTTCGCCAAGTGGGTAGACCCGCACAAAAAGCCTTCGTACCTGTTTGCGCTCGTAGCAGGCCAGCTGGTGGCGCGTGAGCAGCGCATCACCGCCCGCAATGGCAAAGACCATTTGCTGCAGGTGTATGTGCGCCCCGGCGACCTCGACAAAACTGAGCACGCGATGAACTCGCTGATGGCCTCCGTGGCATGGGACGAAGCCCGCTTTGGCCTGCCGCTGGACCTGGAGCGTTTCATGATTGTGGCCACCAGCGACTTCAACATGGGTGCCATGGAGAACAAGGGCTTGAACATCTTCAACACCAAGTACGTGCTGGCGAACCAGGCCACCGCGACCGATGTGGACTACAGCAACATCGAAAGCGTGGTCGGTCACGAGTATTTCCACAACTGGACCGGCAACCGCATCACCTGCCGCGACTGGTTCCAGCTGAGCCTGAAGGAAGGCCTGACCGTGTTCCGCGACCAGGAATTCAGCCAGGATCTGTGCTTTGACGCCTCCAGCCGTGCCGTCAAGCGCATTGAAGATGTACGTGTGCTGCGCACCGCCCAGTTCCCCGAAGATGCAGGCCCGATGGCCCACCCGGTGCGGCCCGACAGTTACATCGAAATCAACAACTTCTACACCGTCACCATTTACGAAAAAGGTGCCGAGGTGGTGCGCATGATGCAGACGCTCACCTCCCGCGAAGGCTTTGCCAAAGGCATGGCGCTGTACTTTGCACGCTTCGACGGCCAGGCCGTGACCTGTGACGACTTTGCGCAAAGCATTGCCGATGCCAACCCCGAATCGGCACTCGCCCAATTGCTGCCGCAATTCAAGCGCTGGTACAGCCAGGCGGGTACGCCCCGTCTGGCCGCGCGCGGCGAGTACAACGCCGAAGCGAAAACCTACACCCTGCACTTCACGCAGAGCTGCGCCGCCACACCGGGGCAAGATGCCAAAGCACCCTTTGTCATCCCCGTGAGCCTGGGCCTGGTGGGCAGCACCAGCGGCAAAGCGTTGGCCCCCAGCCAGCTGTTTGTGCTGTCACAAGCCGCTGACTCCATCACCTTCAACGACGTGGACGAGGAGCCTGTGCCCTCCATCCTGCGCGGCTTCTCGGCGCCGGTGGTGTTGGACTTCGCGTACACCGATGCACAGCTGCTCACGCTCCTCGCGCACGACGCTGACCCGTTCAACCAGTGGGAAGCGGGGCAACGTCTGGCGTTGCGTAGCGCTATCAATTCAATAGCTGGTGACGCTCATTCCACGGGGGCTACAACCATAAATTATGCTTTAAACGACGCATACATTGCCGCCATGCGCAGCGTGCTGCGCCACCCCACGCTGGATGCGGCGTTCAAGGAACTGGTGCTCACGCTGCCGTCGGAGACCTACATCGCCGAGCAGCTCGACGTGGTGGATCCGCAGCGCATTCATGCGGTGCGCGAAGCCATGCGCCTGCAAATGGCAACAGAGTTGCAAGCCGACTGGGAATGGGCGTTTGCGACGCACCAGGACATCGGTGGCTACCGCCCCGATGCGGTGTCCGCCGGTCGCCGCGCACTGGCAGGCATGGCGCTGAACTTTTTGTGTCTGGCCGCCGTGCAAACTGCGGATGCCGTGTGGCCTGGCCGAACGCTTGCGCGCTTCAAAGATGCCAGCAATATGACCGACCGTTTCAATGCGTTGCAAGCCCTGGTCAGCAGCGGCCACGCCCTGGCGGCCCCTGCGCTGGCACGCTTTCACGCCCTGTTCAAAGACGAGGCGCTGGTGCTGGACAAATGGTTTGCCTTGCAAGCAGGTAGCCCGGACCGCAGCGGCCAGGTACTGCCAGCAGTGCGTCAACTGATGGGCCACGCCGACTTCACCCTGAAGAACCCCAACCGGGCGCGCAGCGTGATCTTCAGTTACTGCAGCGCCAACCCCGGCGGCTTTCACCGTGCCGATGCAGCAGGCTATGTGTTCTGGGCTGAGCGCGTGATTGAGCTGGACAGCATCAACCCGCAGGTAGCTGCCCGTTTGGCCCGCGCGCTGGACCGCTGGAAGCGCCTGGCCGAACCCTACCGCAGCGCAGCCCGCGAGGCACTGGCCCGCGTTGCCGCCAAGCCCGACCTGAGCAACGACGTCCGCGAAGTCGTAGACCGCGCCCTGGCCGACTGATTTTTAAAGAACCCAAGAGATACCCCATGGCACAAAAAATATCCCTGACCCGTTACCTGGTCGAACAGCAACGCATGGACGGAAAAATTCCCGCACAGCTGCGTCTGCTGCTGGAGGTGGTGGCGCGCGCCTGCAAGAGCATCAGCCAGGCCGTCAACAAAGGTGATCTGGGCGACGTGATGGGCACGGCCGAGAGTGAAAACGTGCAAGGCGAGATTCAGAAAAAACTCGACATCATTGCCAACGAAGTGCTGATTGAAGCCAACGAATGGGGCGGCCACCTGGCGGCCATGGCCAGCGAGGAAATGGAAGGCATCTACGTGGTGCCCAACCGCTACCCGCAAGGCGAATACTTACTGATGTTTGATCCGCTGGACGGCTCCAGCAACATCGACGTGAACGTGAGCATTGGCACCATCTTCAGCGTGCTGGTCAAACCCGAAGGCGTGGGCGTGTCTGAGCAAGACTTCATGCAAGCGGGCACCAAACAGGTAGCGGCCGGCTACTGTGTCTACGGCCCACAAACCACGCTGGTGCTGACCGTGGGGGATGGCGTGGCCATGTTCACATTGGACCGCGAGCAAGGCTCGTTTGTGCTCACGCGCGAGAACGTACAGATTCCTGCAGACACCAAAGAATTCGCCATCAACATGAGTAATATGCGCCACTGGGATGCCCCGGTAAAGCGCTATGTGGACGAGTGCCTAGCCGGCACAGAAGGTGTGCGCGGCAAAGACTTCAATATGCGCTGGATTGCCAGCATGGTGGCCGACGTGCACCGCATCCTGACCCGCGGCGGCGTGTTCATGTACCCGTGGGACAAGCGCGAACCCGGCAAAGCCGGCAAGCTGCGCCTGATGTACGAAGCCAACCCCATGAGCTGGCTAATCGAGCAAGCCGGCGGTGCAGCCACCAACGGCAAGCAGCGCATTCTGGACATCACACCCGACAAACTGCACCAGCGCGTGAGCGTGATTTTGGGCTCCAAAAACGAAGTGGAACGCATCACCCGCTACCACGCGGAAACCCAATAATTCAGCAGCAATGCGCAAGCCTCGGCTGGCTATAATCCAGCCCCGGTACGCCGCTTTAGCTCAGTTGGTAGAGCAGCTCCTTCGTAAGGAGAAGGTCGACAGTTCGATTCCGTCAAGCGGCACCATTTCAGATGAATTTTTTCACTTCCACGCTACGGGCTGCCCAAACTTGGCGCGCTGTGCTGGCGCTATTGCTCGTCGTCGTGAGCTATCTGGCACTGACGCCATCGCCACCACACGGCGTCGACTT
>JBEEJM010000105.1:0-10775 GCA_041169205.1 Pseudomonadota bacterium
AGATTGAAGCGGCCGCCAAGCTGTACATGGCGCAAAACGGCGACATGATCGGGGGCAAAAAAGTGCAGCTCATTGTCAAAGACGACACCAGCATTCCTGACGTGACCAAGCGCTTGGCGCAAGAGTTGGTGGTGAATGACAAGGTCAATGTATTGGCTGGCATGGGCATCACACCGTCCGCCTTGGCCACTGCTGCCATTGCCACCCAATCCAAGACACCGCTGGTGGTGATGGCTGCGGCCACCTCCAGCATTACCGAAGCGTCGCCGTACATCGTGCGCACCAGTTTCACGCTGCCACAGGCGTCTGTGGCACTGGCCGACTGGGCTCCCAAAAATGGCATCAAAAAAGTGGTGACCTTGGTCAGTGACTACGGCCCCGGTATTGATGCAGAAAAGTTTTTTAAAGAACGCCTGACCTTCAACGGTGGCCAGGTTACCGAGTCGCTGCGCGTACCCCTGCGCAACCCAGACTTCGCCCCATTTTTGCAAAAAGTGCGTGACCTGAAACCCGATGCCCTGTTTGTATTTGTGCCATCGGGCGCGGGTGCGGCGGTTATGAAGCAGTTTTTGGAACGCGGCATGGACAAGGCCGGTATCAAACTCATCGGCACCGGGGACATCACCGATGACGACCAGTTGAACGACATGGGCGACGGTGCTCTGGGCGTGGTCACTTCGCACCACTACTCCACCTACCACCCCTCTGCGGTCAACAAAAAGTTTGTCGAAGCCTTCAAGAAAGCCAACAACAACCTGCGCCCCAACTTCATGGCCGTGGGCGGCTATGACGGCATGCGCGTGATCTACGAAGCACTCAAGGCGACCAAAGGCAATGGCGGCGGCGATGCGTTGCTGGCCGCCATGAAGGGCCAGATTTTTGAGAGCCCCCGTGGCCCGATGTTTATCGACGCGCAAACCCGCGACGTGGTGCAGAACATCTATCTGCGCAAGGTAGATCGCAAAGAAGGCCAGTTGTACAACGTCGAGTTTGATGTGATCAAAGACGTTAAAGACCCGGGCAAGAACCGTTAAACCCAGTCCGGGTTTCGTGCAGCGACGCCCCATTGACCAAAGAAGCGAGGGACCCCCTTCGCTTTTTTTACGGGCCTTCGTCCCTTGTTCGTGAGAGACAGATATGTTGACTATTCTCTTTGACGGCATTGCCTACGGCATGCTGCTCTTCATTCTGGCGGTCGGTTTGGCAGTCACCATGGGCTTGATGAACTTCATCAATTTGGCCCACGGTGCGTTTGCCATGGTGGGTGGCTACATCACCGTACTGCTGATGCAGCGCCTGGGCGTGCCGTTCTTGCTGTGTCTGCCACTGGCTTTTTTGGGGTCGGCATTGTTGGGTGCTGTGCTGGAGCGCACGCTGTATCGGCCGCTGTACCACAAGCCGCACCTGGACCAGGTGCTGTTTTCCATTGGTCTGACCTTTATGGCCGTGGCGTCGGTGGACTATTTTGTGGGGTCTACCCAGCAAATCATGCAGTTGCCCGAGTGGCTCAAAGGGCGCACCGAACTCGGTGAGGGCGCGTGGATGCTGGGCATGGGCCACTACCGATTGTTCATCATCGCGGTGTGTGCGGCGCTTACCGTCGCCCTGCAGTACATTCTGACCAAAACCCGGTTTGGCAGCCGTTTGCGTGCGTCGGTGGATGACCAGCGTGTGGCGGCTGGACTGGGCATCAATGTGAATGTGGTGTTTCTTTCTACCTTTGCGGTGGGCTCCGGCCTCGCCGGTCTGGGCGGTGCGTTGGGTGCAGACGTGCTGGGCATGGACCCCAGCTTCCCGCTCAAATTCATGATTTACTTTTTGATCGTGGTGGCCGTCGGGGGCACCTCCAGCATCACCGGGCCGCTGTTGGCTGCGCTGCTGCTGGGTGTGGCAGACGTGGCGGGCAAGTACTACATCCCCAAGATGGGGGCTTTCATTGTGTATTTCCTGATGATTTTGATTTTGGTATGGCGTCCACAAGGTTTGTTTGTGCGCAAAGGAGGCAAGGCATGAGCGCGACGAAATTGACCACTGCAGCGACGCTGCAAGGCGGCCGCTGGCGCTGGTGGGAGGTGGTGCTGTGGGCGGCCGCACTGGCGTCGCCCTGGGCCTTGTCCAGCCATGCCTTGATCATCAACGAGATTGCCATTCTGGCGCTGTTTGCGCTGTCGCTGGATTTGATTCTGGGCTACACCGGCATCGTGTCGCTAGGCCATGCGGCATTCTTCGGCATGGGTGCGTATTCGGCTGCGTTGTTCTGTAAATTGGTGATGCCCGATCCGCTGGTGGGGCTGATGGTGGGCATTGCCACCGCCACGCTGCTGGGCGCGATTTGCAGCGCCACGATTCTGCGCGGCACCGACCTCACACGTCTGATGGTGACGCTGGGTGTCGGGCTCATCTTGATGGAGCTCGCCAACAAACTCGACTGGCTGACCGGTGGTGCCGATGGCCTGCAGGGCGTGATGATGGGGCCGGTGCTGGGGCGCTTTGAGTTTGACCTGCAAGGGCAGACGGCGGCTTGGTACTCGCTCACCGTGTTGTTATTGCTGTTCATCCTAGCGCGGCGTTTTGTGAACTCGCCGTTTGGTGCCACGCTCAAGTGCATTCGTGACAACCGTTTGCGCGCCATGGCCATTGGCATTCCAGTGACGCAGCGGCTGGCGGTGGTGTACACCGTGGCCGCGGGTGCTGCGGGTGCGGCAGGCGCGCTGATGTCGCAAACCTCCGGCTTTGCCTCGTTGGATTTGTTTGAGTTTCACCGCTCGGCAGACGTCATGCTGGTGCTGGTGATCGGTGGCACCGGCTGGCTCTACGGTGGCTTGGCTGGGGCACTGGTGTTCAAGCTGATGCAGGACACGATTTCTGCCATCACGCCGCAGTACTGGACGTTCTGGATTGGTCTTTTCTTGGTGGTGTTGGTGCTGGTGGGGCGTGAACGCCTGGTGCGGCCTTGGACCTGGTTGGGAGGCAAGGCATGAGCAGCGAGAACAATACCGTGCTGTCCGCCCAAGGATTGGTGATGAAGTTTGGTGGCATTACAGCCACCAACAACGTCACCCTCAATTTGGCCAAAGGCGCACGCCACGCCCTGATCGGGCCTAACGGCGCGGGCAAGACCACCCTCATCAATCTGCTAACCGGCGTGTTGCAGCCCACCGAGGGCAAGATCGTGCTGGAGGGCCAGGACATTACGAATTTGGCACCGCACCAGCGTGTGCGCCGCGGCATGGTGCGCACCTTTCAGATCAACCAGTTGTTTGACACGTTTACACCGCTGGAAACCCTGGCCATGGTGGTGTCACAACACCGCGGCCTGGGCGGCAAGTGGTGGCAGGCACTCGGTGCGCGTGCCGATGTCAACGAACGCTGCGAACAGTTGCTGGAGCAGTTTCACCTCACCACGGTGATGGACCAGCCAACCCGGGTGCTCGCCTACGGCAAGCGCCGCTTGCTGGAGATTGCGATTGCCCTGGCCTGCGAGCCACGCGTGCTGCTGCTTGACGAGCCCGTGGCCGGTGTGCCGGCGGGCGAGCGCGAAGAGCTGCTGCAAACCGTGGCCGCCTTGCCGGCCGATGTGTCGATTTTGTTGATTGAGCACGATATGGATCTGGTGTTTAGCTTTGCCAACCGCATGACGGTGCTGGTCAACGGCACCTTGCTGGTCGAAGGCAACCCCGAGCAGATTGCCAATGACCCGCAGGTGAAGGCGGTGTACCTGGGCCACGAAGTGCCTACCGCGACGGCAGGAGATCACCATGGCTGAGTTGCTTAACGTTGAAAACCTCAGTGCTGGCTACGGCGAAGCGGTCGTATTGAATAATGTGTCGGTGCGTATCAACGAGGGTGAAACCCTGGCCTTGTTGGGGCGCAACGGTACCGGCAAAACTACCTTCATGAACACCCTGGCCGGTGCCACCCGCCAGCACGGCGGCAGCATCCTGCTGGGCGCGGGTGCCAGTGCGCTGGCCTTGCACAAGTTGCCTTCGCACGAGCGGGCAGCAGCGGGCATTGGCTGGGTGCCACAAGAGCGCAATATTTTCAAATCGCTCACGGTGGATGAAAACCTCACAGCGGTGGTGCGACCCGCACGGGCAGGGCGGGCGTCCAGCCCGTGGACGCCTGCGCGTGTGTACGCGCTATTCCCCCGGCTGGCCGAACGCAAGACCAACCTGGGGACGCAGCTCTCGGGTGGCGAGCAGCAAATGCTGGCGGTGGGCCGCGCGTTGGTGCTCAACCCCACGTTGCTGCTGCTGGACGAGCCGTGTGAGGGCCTGGCCCCCATCATCGTGCAGGAGCTGCTGCGTGCCATTCGGCGCATCACCCGCGAAGAGGGTTTGAGCGCCATCATCGTGGAGCAGCACCCGCAGGCGATTTTGGCGATCTCGGACACAGCAGCCGTGTTGGACCGGGGCACCGTGGTGTACACCGGCACGGCCGTGAGCTTGCAAGAGCAGCCCGCTTTGTTGGACAAGCTGCTGGGGGTAGCACGTTAGTTTGGGAAAATAGTTGCTATTTATTTGATAGCTTATTGCGCTTATTCCACGGGGGCTACAGGCCTATTTGATATGAAAAATGCTGCTAAAAAATTGCTCTGCGTAATGCTCGTATCGGTCGGGCTGTTTGCTGTGGCGGCTGACGCGTCAGCACAAACCTTTCCCTCCAAACCGATTCGCATCGTGGTGCCTTTTGGTGCGGGCGGCGTGGCTGACCTGACCGCGCGCACGGTGGCACAAAAAATGGCTGAGTCGCTGGGCCAGGCAGTGGTGATTGACAACAAGCCCGGTGCAGGTGGTGTGGTGGCGGGTGATGCGGTGGCGAAGGCGGAGCCGGATGGTCACACGCTGCTGCTCATGTCCAACGGCACGGCAGTCAGCGCGGGTCTGTTCAAGTCTTTGCCGTTTGATGCGGTGCGCGATTTTGCCCCCATTTCCACACTGGGCACCTTTGACATTGCGGTGCTGACGGCCGCAGATGCTCCCTACAAGTCGATGGCGGAATTGTTGGCATTTGCCAAAGCCAATCCGGGCAAAGTGAATGTGGGCACCATCAACATTGGCAGCACCCAGAACCTGGCCGCCGAGTTGTTTAAAACCCGTGCCGGACTGGATTTCATGATTGTTCCGTTCAACGGCACTCCGGCTGTGACCACTGCCTTGCGCGGCCACCAGGTCGATGTCGCGGTGGAAATTTTGGGTCCGATGATGGGCCAGGTGCAGTCCAAGGCGGTACGCGTGCTGGCGGTCATGGGCGACACGCGCGCCAGCCAGTTGCCCGATGTGCCGACGCTGATGCAAAGCGGTGTTGCCGACTTTGATGTGTCCTCGTGGAACGCTCTGGCGGCGCCCGCCAAGACCCCCAAAGACGTGATTGCACGGCTGAACCGTGAAGTGCAAGCGGCCCTGAATGCGCCCGATGTCAAGAAGCGCCTGTACGAGCTGAATGTAGATGCCAAGGGCTCTACGCCAGAGCAACTGGGCAAGCTGCTGCAAAGCGATATCAAACGCTGGAGCGAGGTCATTACCCGCGCTGGTGTTCCTAAAATGTAAAGTCAAAATTTGTGATGCATCTGAAACGACTGGGGTTGGTGGGTTACGGTGAAGTGGGCCGTATTTTTTCAACGGGCTTGCACGAAAAGTTTGACGCAGTAAGCGCCTGGGACATTGCTTTCCCCGAAGACATCGCAGGCAAAAAAACGGCAGCCCACGCGGCCGGTGTGCACACCGCAGACTCCATGGCCGCACTGTGTGCGCAGTCGGACCTGGTGATCTCCGCCGTGACGGCATCCAACACGCTGGCCGTGGCGGAAGCCGCCGCGCCACACCTGCGTGCGGGCATGGTGTTTTTGGACCTGAACTCGGCCTCACCCGGCACCAAGCAGCAAGCGGCGCGTCTCATCGAGGCGACTGGTGCGCACTACGTCGAAGCTGGCGTCATGACCTCGGTTCCACCCTACGGCATCCAAGTGCCCATGCTGCTGGGCGGGGCGCGTGCGCAGGAATTGGCGCAGTGGCTCCATGCCATGGGCATGGATACCAAGCCGGTGGCCACCGAGATTGGCGTGGCCTCGGCCATCAAGATGTGCCGCAGCGTCATGATCAAAGGGCTGGAGGCACTGGTGATTGAGAGCTACAGCACGGCCCGCGCGTATGGTGTCGAAGCCCATGTGTTACCCACTTTGGCTGAGACCTTTCCCAGCATTGACTGGGAGCAGACCGGGGCCTACTTTTTCAGCCGCGTGGTGCAGCATGGCCAGCGCCGTGCCGAAGAAATGCGCGAGTGCGCGCTGACGGTTGCTGAGGCTGGCTTTGCACCCACCATGGCGGCAGCCATAGCCCAGAAACAGCAATGGGTGGCAGACCAGGCTAAGGCAGGCGTGTTTGCGGCCATGGCCAAGGGTGCGCCATGGCAAGACTATGCCGATGCGCTGTTGCAAGCACGGGCAAACGGAACATCGGATGCTTGACATTCTGGCCATCACTGGCCCCATTTATTTTTGTATTGCGGTCGGGTTTTTAGTGACGCGCTACGGCCTGTTTACCAAGGCCGACATGCGCGTGCTGGGCAAGTTTGTGATCAACCTGGCGCTGCCAGCCCTGCTGTTCAACGCCATTTCGCAAAAGCCCATCCGTGAAGTCATGCATGCCGACTATGTGGCTGCGTATGCACTGGGTTCGCTGTTGGTCATGGCCAGCGGCTATGCCTGGGCCCGATTTGTGTTGCGCAGTACTGCCAGCTACCAGAGCTACTTCGCCATGGGTATGTCGTGCTCCAACAGCGGCTACGTGGGCTACCCCGTCGCCATGCTGGCTTTGGGCCCCATTGCCGGTGTGGGGTTGGCCTTGAATATGGTGGTGGAAAACCTGTTCAAGTTGCCCTTGCTCATGACGCTGGCCGATGCCGATGGCAGCGCCAAGGGGCACTGGCTGCGGGTCATGCTGGAAACGCTGTGGCGGCTCCTCAAAAACCCGATGGTTGTGGCCATTCTGCTGGGCTTTGCCTATTCGCTGTCGGGCTGGCAACTGCCAGGGCCGGTGGCGCGCACCATCAACCTGTTTGCCCAGGTCACCAGCGCACTGGCGCTCTCGGTCATTGGCGGCACGCTGGTGGGGTTGCAAACCAAGGGCCTCGGTCGGCAAGTGTCTTTGATTGCCTTTGGGAAATTAATTTTGCACCCGCTGGCAGTGGGGGTCGCCGTGACGTGGCTGGTGCCCGTGGCCGATCCGCAGTTGCGCATGGCTGCCGTCGTGTTTGCGGCCATGCCCATGCTGGGTATTTATCCGATTTTGGCCCAAAGGCATGGCCATGAAGAGGTTACAGCAGCGGCTTTGCTGGTCACCACGGTGGCTTCGTTTTTTACTCTCAGCGCCTTGCTGTGGGGCCTGAAGTCTTAGGCGCTAACTAACCCAAATCCGAACAGACGGCGCGGCGTGTCCCACAGGATGGCCTGGCGCACCTGCGCATCGGGCACGCGCTGCGCAAACAGGGTCAGCAGCGGTCCGTAGTCCAAGCGCTGCGTGGCCTTGAGAAACGGCCAGTCCGAGCCCCATAGGCAATGCGCTGGGCCAAACGCATTCAGCAACTCGGTGAAGACCCAATCCGTGTCGTCAAAAGGGTAGGGTGCTGTCGAGAATTTTTGCCAGCCCGACAGTTTGATGTTTGCTCGGCCCGTGGTTCCCAGCTGCAGAATGCTTTGAAAGCCCGGCTCGTGCGGCCCCAGCGCCACCGTTGGGCGGCCACCGTGGTCGATCAAAATTTCGGCGCCACTGGCCAGCAGCATGGGCGCCAGCGCCACCATTTGCGGGCCGTCCACCTGCACTTGGGCAAACAACTGTACATCGACCAGGCGCTGCAACAGGGGCGCGATGTCGGCGTAATGCGCCAAGCCGTGCAGCGCCACGTTGAACGCAATGCCCACCACGCCCTGCGCTTTCAAGGTTTGCAACTGGTCTACAGACGCATCGTTGGGCACCACGGCGATGCCTTTGAACATGCCGTCGCTGTGCGCGATGGCGTCCAGCATGCAGCGGTTGTCGGTGCCATAGCCCGAGTTGGGGCCCACCAGCAGGGCGTGTGCAAAGCCATAGGAGCGCAGCACTTGTGCAAAGTACGCGGCGCTGCTGGTTTCCTGCCCTTGCGGGCGGTAGGCCACGTCTTGCGAATAGGCGAAGTTCAGCGGGTCCAGGATGTGGCAGTGGCAATCAATCTTGGGCGAGGTGAATATCGACATGTTGCGCGCTCGTTGACAAAAGTTTTAGTCGGCCTTGACGCGGCCCGAGGTAATCACGGGCTTCCAACGCGCGATTTCCTGCACGATCAGCTTGCCAAAATTGGCCGGCGTATCTGGGGTGGCCACAGCGCCCTCGTGGCTCAAGCGGTTTTTGAGTTCGGGTGACGACAGGCTCAGGTTGATCTGGCTGTTGAGCTTGGCCACGATGTCGGCCGGGGTGCCCGCTGGGGCAACCACGCCGTACCACTGGTCGGCTTCAAAATCTTTGTAGCCCGTTTCGGCCACGGTGGGCAGGTCGGGCAGGGCGTCGACTCGCTTGGGGCTGGAGACGGCCAGGGCGCGGAGTTGCCCGTTTTTGATCTGGCCCATCACCGCCGGTGCGCCGGTGAACAGCACCTGAATCTGGCCGCCCACCAAGTCAGTCACGGCAGGTGCCGTGCCACGGTAGGGAATGTGCAAGAGCGAGGTTTCTGTGCGCAGTTTGAAGTATTCGGTGGCCAGATTGGCCGCGCTGCCATTGCCACCCGAGCCGTAGTTCAGCTGGCCAGGTTTTGCCTTGGCAAGCGCCACCAGTTCTTTCACATTTTTGGCGGGTACGGACGGATGCACCACCAGCACATTGGGCACCCGCGCCACCCAGGCCACGGGCGCAAAACTTTTGACCGGGTCGTAGGGCAGGTTGGGGTACAGCGACGGGTTCACCGCCAGCGTGCCAATGTGGCCCATCAGCAGGGTGTAGCCGTCGGCGCTGGCTTTGGCCACCTTGTCGGCCCCGATGGCCCCGCCCGCGCCGGGCACGTTGTCAATCACCACCGGCTGTCCCCAGGCCTCGGTCAACTTTTGGCCAATAGCACGGGCCAGGATGTCGGTGGAGCCACCGGGCGTAAACGGCACCACCAAGCGGATGGCCTTGTTGGGATAGCTCGCAGCACCCTGCGCAAGGGCTATATTTATATTAAATAGGCCTGCAGCCCCCGTGGATAGTGCACAAGCAGCTATAAATTTAATAGTGAATTTCATGGCCATTGGATTTTTATTAACGGTCAATCGCCTGCAGCACCACTTGAGAAACGATTTGCATGGCTCGCTTTTGCGTCTGCGTGGTGGGTCGACGCGACGACCAGACCAGCATCAGCTGGCTCTTGATGCTGGGGGAGTGAATCGCCTTGATCGCAAACGGGCTGGAATTCTCGAAATTGCTGAGCGTGTAGCTGGGCAGCACGGCGTGGCCCACGCCTTCTTTCACCAGACTCAGGATGGCGTTGAGGCCATCGACTTCGTAGATGACATTGGGCCGCTTGCCCAGGGTCATCATCTCGCCCTCGAGCAGGATGCGAAACGCGTTGGGGCGGCTCGGCAGAATGAGGTCAAGCTCCGCCACCGAGGCCAGGCTGACCGATTCAGTCGCCTTGATGGCTTTGCTGGCCTTGCCCGCCTTTGCTGCTTTGACCGCAGGTTCGGCGCTGGCGGGGGAAATCAGCACCAACTCATCTTCGTGCAGCGTGGACATTTCCAGGTCAGACGACTGGTCCGGGTTGTAAAGCACACACATGTCCAGGTTGCCCACGCGCAGGCCCTCGTGCATGAGCAGCGAGAAGCCTTCGGTCAATGTGAGTTGCGCCTGGGGCAGATGCTGTTTGAATTCTTTCACCAGCGGCACGGTCACCAGTTTGGAGAGGCTGGGCGGCAGCCCAATAGACACCTTGCCCGCCAGCGCGCCACGCGATGCGTTGAGCTCTTCGCGGGTGAGCGCCACCTGGTGCAATATGCCGCGCCCATGCTCCAGCAGCAGCTTGCCGGCCTCGGTCGGGACGGCGCCCCTGCCGTTGCGGGTGAGCAGGTTTTGCCGAAGCTCCACTTCGAGCAAACGAATTTGGCGGCTCAGCGCCGGTTGCGCCACGTCGAGTGAAATGGAGGCGCGGGTAAAACTGCCCAATTCGGCCACACGGACAAAGTATTCGAGTTGCTTGAGGTCCATCGCAGTGCCCAGGTTGGTCATAGTCCATGACTTGAATAGCTGTCGGTTTATTATGCCTATTTGCAATAGCTGCTAGTGTCGGGTTTACCTTAACAAAGCGCGCTTGCACGCACAAAATCAGACCATGCAAACTGTCTTCCATTCCCCGGCGGTGCCTATCAAAGGCATCTCGTCGATGGCCACGCGCCAACTGCTGGCCGAGTTGGTCGCGGCCTATACCCAGCGCGCTGCGTGCGCGGTGGAAATGGAGTCGGTCGGTGGCGTGGATGCGGCCAAGCGGGTGCTAGCGGGAGAGCCATTTGATGTGGTGGTGTTGGCCTCGGATGCCATTGACAAACTGATTGCCGCAGGGCGGGTCGACGCTTCCAGCAGGGTGGATTTGGTGGTGTCGGGCGTGTCGGTGGCTGTGCAGGCCGGAACCGCCCACCCCGACCTGAGTTCCGAAGACGCCGTGCGCAACGCCGTGCTGGCTGCCAGCAGCATCAGCTATTCGACCGGGCCCAGTGGGGTGGCGCTGGTTAAGCTGTTTGAGCGCTGGGGCGTTGCCGAGCAAATTCAAAGCCGTAT
>JBEEJM010000106.1:0-3367 GCA_041169205.1 Pseudomonadota bacterium
GTGGAACCCGCTGAACCTGATCGGGGTCATTCCCGCGTAGGGAACAACGCACATTGGCACCGGTCCATGCTCGGCACCCCCGCAGCACTCTCCGGCAGCCCAGGCAGGCTCCCTTTCACTACGGAGACTTGCTGCCATGACCCAAACCTCTCAAACCGTTGACGCCACCGGCCTGACCGCCCGCATCACCCGCGAACCGTTCCCAGGCTCCTCCAAAATTTACCTGGAGGGCTCGCGCCCGGACATTCGCGTGCCCTTCCGGGAAGTGGCGCTCAATGACACCTTGGTGCAAAACGGCGCGGCTGAGCCCCGTCGCGAAGCCAATCCGCCACTGCGTTTGTATGACTGCTCGGGCATCTACACCGACAAGGCGGAATCGATCGACATTACCCATGGTCTCAAGCTCCTGCGGGATGGCTGGATTGCCGAGCGCGACGACACCGAAGCGCTGCCTGGCATCAGCAGCGCGTACGGGCAACAGCGCCTGAACGACCCCAAGCTGCAGGCCCTGCGCATGGCCCACTCGCCGGTACCACGCCGTGCCAAATCGGGTGCCAACGTGACGCAAATGCACTATGCCCGCAAAGGCATCATCACGCCCGAGATGGAGTACATTGCCATCCGCGAAAACTTGGTGCGCGCCCAACTGAAAGAGCGCCTGGCCACCGAACGCTTGCCCAAACGCGGCCATTCTTTTGGTGCCCTGATGGACAAAGAAGTGACAGCCGAATTTGTGCGCGACGAAGTCGCCCGTGGCCGTGCCGTCATTCCGGCCAACATCAACCACCCCGAAACCGAGCCCATGATCATCGGGCGCAATTTTTTGGTGAAGGTCAATTCCAACATCGGCAATTCGGCGGTGACGTCTTCCATTGAAGAAGAAGTGGACAAGCTGGTCTGGTCGATCCGTTGGGGCGCAGACACGGTGATGGACTTGTCGACCGGTGACAACATCCACGAAACCCGCGAATGGATTCTGCGCAACTCACCCGTACCCATTGGCACCGTGCCGATTTACCAGGCGCTGGAAAAGGTCAACGGCAAGGCCGAAGACCTGACCTGGGAACTGTTCCGCGACACGCTCATTGAGCAGGCGGAGCAAGGCGTGGATTACTTCACCATCCACGCCGGTGTTCGTCTGGCCTACATCCCCCTCACGGCCAACCGGCTTACGGGCATTGTTTCGCGCGGTGGCTCCATCATGGCGAAGTGGTGCTTGTCGCACCACCGTGAAAGCTTTTTGTACGAGCACTTTGAAGACATCTGCGAAATCATGAAGGCCTACGACGTGACCTTCTCTCTGGGCGATGGCCTGCGCCCTGGCTCGATTGCCGATGCCAACGACGAAGCCCAATTTGCAGAGCTGCACACACTGGGCGAGCTGACCCAAATCGCCTGGAAACACGATGTGCAGGTCATCATCGAAGGCCCCGGCCACGTGCCTTTGCAGCTGGTCAAAGAAAACGTGGACAAGCAACTCCAAGCCTGCGCTGAAGCGCCGTTCTACACGCTTGGCCCACTGATCACCGATATTTCGCCTGGCTACGACCACATTTCGTCGGCCATGGGTGCCGCCAACATCGGCTGGTACGGCACGGCCATGCTGTGCTACGTCACACCCAAGGAACACCTGGGCCTGCCCAACCGCGATGATGTGAAGCAGGGCCTGATCGCCTACAAGATTGCTGCCCACGCGGCCGACTTGGCCAAGGGCTACCCGGGCGCGCAGATGTGGGACAACGCGGTCTCCAAAGCCCGCTTTGAGTTCCGCTGGGAAGACCAGTTCCGCCTCGCCATCGACCCCGATACGGCGATGAAGTACCACGACGAAACACTGCCCAAAGAGAATGCCAAGGTGGCGCACTTTTGTTCGATGTGTGGCCCCAAGTTTTGCTCCATGAAAATCTCGCAAGAGGTGCGCGAGTTTGCCCGCCTCAACCCGGCCAGCACGACACTGCAACCAAGTGCGGGCGTGATTCCCATTCTGCAAGTGAGCAGTGGCATGGACGAGAAGGCCGAAGAGTTCCGCAAGGCCGGCAGTGAAATCTACTCCTAGGCACTAGGCATGGCTTCTTTGCACGTTGGTATCGCGGGTGCGGGCTTGGTCGGCCGCACGCTGGCCTGGCGCTTGTTGCGCATGGGGTACCGGGTTTCGTTGTTTGACAAAGACCAGCGCGATGCCCAGAGCAGCGCATCCATGGTGGCGGCGGCCATGTTGTCGCCGTTGGCTGAGCTGGCGGTGTCGGACACCGTGGTGTTCGCGCTGGGGCAGCGGTCCATGCAGCTGTGGCCCCAATGGATTGACGAATTGCATACCGACAATCCAACGGACCCCGCCACACTGACATATTTTCGACAACAAGGCACGCTGGTGGTGGCCCATGGGCCGGACAAAAGCTCGTTGGACCACTTCACGCGCTTGCTGCGTCACAAGCTGCCCGCAGGCTACCAAGACCAGGTCAAGACACTCGACAGCGCCAGCCTGGCCGCGCTAGAGCCGGCTCTGGCGGGGCGCTTCTCGGAAGGGCTGCACCTGCAAGGCGAAGGCCAGTTGTCGAATGACCAGTGGATGGCCGCGCTGGCCGTAGAGCTGACGCGTCTGGGTGTGGCCTGGCATGAGGGTACGACGGTGGACCGATTGCAGGCGAACCGCATCCACACCGGCAGCGCGTATTGGGATGTTGACGTGGCTGTCGATGCCCGTGGCGTGGGCAGCAAGCCCGCCCTGCCTGCGCTGCGCGGTGTGCGCGGCGAGGTCTTGCGCGTGGAATGCCGTGGCGTAACACTGCAACACCCGGTGCGCTTGATGCACCCGCGCTACCAGCTGTATGTGGCACCGCGCCCCGACCATACGTTTGTGGTGGGTGCAACGGAGCTGGAGTCGGAAGACACCGGCGAAATCACGCTGAGATCGATGCTGGAGCTGGGCAGCGCGCTGTACAGCCTGCACCCCGCCTTCGGCGAAGCGCGGGTGACGAGCTTGAAGGCCGCCTTGCGCCCTGCCCTGGACAACGACCGGCCCGCGTGCGCCCTGCACGATGGCGTGTGGCACATCAACGGGCTGTACCGGCATGGCTACCTTTGCGCGCCTGCCTTGGTGGAGTCACTCATTGAAAAACTGGTGGAGCAATCGACATGCGTGATTTAGAAATCTTTGTGAACGGCGAACCTGTGCAAACACAGGCCACGCATCTGCAGGCCTTGCTGCTGGAGCGTGGGCATGACCTCAGCGGTGCGTTTGCCTGCGCCGTCAACAACACCTTTGTGGCGCGCCCGATGTGGCCGCAGTGCGCCTTGCACGCCATGGACCGTGTGGACGTGATCGCGCCCATTACTGGGGGTTGATATGCCGGAGATTGATATGGAC